>CAYPVF010000008.1:10380-20794 GCA_964414105.1 uncultured Eubacteriales bacterium | reverse complement strand
GTTTTGCCAAGGCGAGCATCTGCGGCCACACTTCAGCGTCAACGGCCGGGTTAAAACCTACAGTCTGTAAGACAATGCTGCCTTCGGGTAAATTGTTCATAAGTTCGAAGGCGGCGTTGGTGTGGGCCGAGTAATTCAAGGGAAAGCCTATGGGGTGCATAAGGGGAATCATGAAGCAAAGCACCAGCAAAGCGTAGATGGCGGGACGTCCTATGTTTTGAATGCGTTGGAACCACATAGCTACTGGCCACCTCCCATGTAACCGCGCTCCATGCCCAAAAGTACTCTTACGCTGAGGGCTATGGCGCCCAATGACCCGCCGATGGTAATACCCCTCATACCGGCAGTGTTTGGAATATCCATTAACCATTGGCTCCACTCAGGCAAGTTCTTAAATATAACACTGCCCACACCCACCTGGCCCAACATAACAACCAAACAGGAAACCATGAGAATGCTTGATTGCCAGTCTTTGATTCGGAAAGAACGGTACGACGCCGAAGTAATCATGAACGCTAAAAGCGCCGCGATAGAAGAATAGACCGGTTGGTACAGGTATTCGAAGCCCCAAGTATAAATGGGAGACGACGTGCCCGACAAAAGACCTACCACGGTAAATCCCGCAAAAGAGACAATCAGGACCAGACTGGCATCCCAATTCTTAGCCCGTGTCATAACGTTCTTTGTGTGAAACTGCATTAAGTTCACAGAACCTAACCCAAGGGCAAAAGCCGCCACTACCGTACGCCACGATATAATCTCCGCGCCTACAATTGTAAGGGCCGCGTTGGATACAAAATGCCGGACTATTAACAGGGCGCCCGCCAAGAACCCAAGCGTCAAGGGCAATGTTTTCCGCATCATGTCAACGCCCCCCTACTGTTTTGAAAGTTGCGAAGATACTGCCCAGAATCATAGCGCCAATGCTCAAATACTTGCCTAGTTCTTGCGCTACAAGGCTTCCCACTTGCGCGGGGTTTTTTGAAAGATAAGTACCGGCAGCATAAATCTCTTCACCGATTAAGGTGTAGTCACAAGCCGCGACCAAAAAGGGTAATTGATGGGTGTTGGCTGTGCCCGCCACTTGAATGGCGCCGGTACGCTGCCCTGCCTCTGCAATGGTGAGGCTTTCAAAAAAGAAAGAACCAAACAAAAAATTAGCCCCGATTGGTTCCCTTTCGTAAATACCCAACACACCCGCCGTGAAACCGCCTGACAAAAATTTCATCGAATCTTGGGTAAAAGCCTTATCCTTTCCTTCCGCAACGTACGCCTCTTTAACCACTTCCGTGGAAATTGCGTGGGATTCAGGCAACGCGTTTATCACGAGCAATTTGGTGTCATATTTCGCGGTTTGTTTGGCCACATGACCCAAAATGTCGAAGGCGGCAAACGCTTGGGCGTCAAAGGCGCCACCCGGGATAACGAACAAGGAAGTTCGGCCCATTTCGGTGGCGCGGCCTATGGCCTCTTCAATGGCATCCAATCCCGGAACTCTTCGAATTTGTATGTGTCGGCCCGAGGCGGTTTTCCGCATAGCTATGAGACTGACAACTAGAAAGGATACAAGAAACAGCACTGCTAAGACTTTGTTGCTCACTGTTTTTCCCCCGCTTCTGTGCGTTAGTTAATGCAGCAAATGGTATAGAAATACTAAGGCACACTAAAACGAATTGAAGTAGCTAGACAGAAGAAGCGGTGAAGGCGATGCCTAGGGGGACAGTAAACCTGACAAGGTTGAAACTTGGCAAGAAGACTATGTTTACTGGGTAAGAATTGCCCGTAAGCCCCTGTTCGTCGCCCATACCGCGACTAACATGACGAGACCCACGGAAGAAATCGGTTTCACTCCGGTAATCCCCACTACTATCACCCCCCGTTAAAAGGCTGTTTTTCGGTATTGGACGAAGAGTAACAGAAACCGCAGGCCTGCGCAATACGGTTTTCTCACATTAGTTAGAAATTTGTGTTCATCTTGGGCTCATAAGAGCTTTTTGTAGGCCGGTCACATCTTTTACAGACTCTTTGCAGACAAACCCCTGACACACCGTTACTGAGGGTACCGATGGTAAACTGGGTGCCGCCTCGCCTTTTATTTCCGCCATATCGCTTGAAAACACAGTCTGGGCATCGGGTAAATAAACGCTTTTGACGTAATTTAGCATGGTTTTAACCGCGGGGGACGTTTTGGACCCAGCAATTTGGATATCCTTTGCGCTGCCGGCTGCGTAATTGAGTGCGCAAAGAAGATACCCCAAAGATAATGGGTTTCTGCTAAGAATACCTGTCATTTGTTCAAGTGCAAATAGCGCCATGTCCTGATAATCGTCTGGGCCCCCTAAATGAAATACCCTGAGCATGTTCATGAGGCCTACCGAATTCCCCGCCGGAATTGCGCCGTCGTAAAGCTGCTTTGGCCGCATTATAAGATGTTCCCGGCCATCTTCAGTCAGGTAAAATCCGCCCTTGCGCTCATCCCAAAACTGCGCCACTGTACTTTCCACAAGGCCTATGGCGAAACGCAAATACTCAGTCTTGTGGGTTGCCTGGTACAAATCCAGCAATGCCCACCCCAAGAACGCGTAATCGTCAAGACCTCCTTTGTGCGCCACATGACCATCCCTATATCGGGCGTAAAGCACGCCCTCACGGTATAGATTCGAACGGATAAAAGAAACACAAGCCTCAGCCATAGCCAGACACCGTTCGTCTCCCGTGCTGCGATAGGTTTCAGCCAAAGCCGACGCGGCTAATGAATTCCAAGCTGTAAGGATCTTGTCGTCCACCATGGGTGACACCCTTTTATTTCTTTCTGATAGAACAATCCGCCGCAGCTTCTCCGCATCGTCTTCCCTAGTAAGGACTGAAGATAAGTGGGGGACAGATTCGCCTTCAAATTGCGGATTGCCATTGACGCCATAGTGTTCGCAGAACAACTCCCCGTCAGTTTTCCCCAAGATAGATACAATCTCATGGGTATCCCATATATAGAATTTGCCCTCTTCGCCTTGGGATTCGGCATCTATGGCGGAAAAGAATCCGCCCTGAGTTGACATAAGATCTCGTCCCATAAAGTCTACAACCTCAAAGGCGATTTCTTTATACACATCTTTCTTTGTGGCCTGATACAGTTCTGCCGCCAAGCGTAAGCTCATGGCGTTGTCGTACAGCATCTTTTCGAAATGCGGAATCAGCCATTTGGAATCGGTTGAGTACCTAAAAAAACCAAACCCTATATGATCATACAATCCGCCTGCGTAGGCCCTTTCAAAAGTCTTCTCCACCATGCTTAAGGCCTTTTTTTGGCCGGTCCTTTTCCAGTGCCTTAAAAGAAATATGAGATTATGGGGAGACAGAAATTTTGGCGCTGTTCCAAATCCGCCCCACTCCTGATCAAACGCCATACTGAACCCGGTAAAAGCTTTCTCCAATAACCTCCCATGTAGGTCTTGCGGCTTCTCGACAGGCTTCTGTTCGTAGTCTTCACTATTTCCCTGGAGAATTGCCTCGTATATTTGGTCCGCTTTTTCCAGTATTGTTTCACGATCTTTTTCCCAACCTTCGCTGGTAACCTCCAGAATATTGATTAGCCCCGGCAACCCAAATTTGCCGTTTTTGGGAAAGTAGGTTCCGGCGAAAAACGGTTTCCTGTCAGGGGTAGCGATAACCGTCAAAGGCCAACCGCCGCTTCCGGTCAGCATCTGGCATGTCTCCATGTATATATGGTCTATATCGGGTCTTTCTTCCCTGTCGACTTTTATTGATACAAAGTGTTCATTTAGAATGCTCGAAACCTCTTTGTCCTGGAAACTTTCTCTTTCCATTACATGGCACCAATGACAAGTGGAGTAACCGATGCTCAAAAATATGGGTTTATCTAGACTTTTTGATTTGGCGAACGCTTCATCGCCCCACGGGTACCAGTTGACCGGATTATGGGCGTGTTGAAGCAAATAAGGAGACATCTCGCTAGCCAGATGATTAGTATACTGATCACCTATACTCAATCCATATCATCCTTTCGGCGATTCTCGGTTTAGTATCTGAATCGATGGAAACTGTATGCAGAGGCATATAAAATACCCTCGGCGATTTTCTAAAAAGCCGAGGGTACAATAAAACGTGAATCTTACTTAAAAAACTCGTTCAAGGGGAAAGGGCGGCCTTTGGGGAAAGGGCACTGATACGGAGCATCTTGTGTCTTTTCATCGAATTCGGCCTTTGCTTTCTCAATAATCTCCGGGTTCTGCACAAGCTTGAACGCGCAATTGGCCATGGTTTTAGCGGCGACCAACATACCTTTTTTCCCAACAGAATGGCCCGAAGAGGCGCAGTTCTGCCAGGAGTGGCCCGGGCATCCCAAAGGTACCGTTGCGCTTGACATCTGGACTGTAGGCACTATCCAGCTGACGTCGCCAACGTCTGTAGAGCCGCCGCCGGCTCTCCCTTTTCCTTTGGGCGGCATAAGCCCCGTATGCATCACATCTGTTTTCAATTCTTTGTGTTCCTGGAAATCGGGGCTTTTTAACATGCTTTCAAGAGCCTTTTGGTCAAAAGTATTTCGCAAGTTCTTGGCAAATTCCAAATCCGCCTCATCAAACTCAGGGGGTCCTACCTCCTGCAAGCTTTCCCACATGACGTCTGCCAACACTTCGTTAAGAAGGCATTCGTAACATCCTGTCAGGAAATCGATATCGAAGGTTGTGCCTGTCATAAGGGCCGCGCCTTTTGCCACATCCACAAGCCGTTCATAAATCTCTTCCACTTGGTTTCTGTGGGGGGCCCTCACGAAATACCAAACTTGCGCCTCAGCGGGCACCACATTTGGCTGCCCACCGCCATTGGTTATCACATAATGGATCCTGGCGTCGTTAATCACATGTTCGCGCAAGTAGTTGGCGCCCACATTCATGATCTCCACCGCATCAAGAGCCGAACGCCCGTTGTGCGGGTCTCCGGCAGCGTGAGCTGTCTTTCCGTGAAAGTTAAATTTCGCCGAGTTCATAGCGTTACCGCTGCCCAGCCTAACGGTATTCATGGACCCTGGGTGCCAGGTTATGGCGATATCCAAATCGTCGAACAAGCCCTCCCTAGCCATGTACACTTTACCTGCCAGAAGCTCCTCGGCGGGACACCCATAATAGCGCACTGTGCCCTGCTTGTTTTCCCGGGATAGAGTCTCTTTAAGAGCCAGAGCCGCGCCCAGTGCCGCTGTTCCCAGTAAATTGTGCCCGCAACCGTGACCGGGATCCCCCGGAACTCTAGGCTTCTGCTCCCAAGATATCTCCTGGGAAAGTCCAGACAAAGCATCGAATTCACCCAAAAATCCAATGCGTGGTCCCCCGTTGCCCCATTCAGCCACAAATGCCGTGGGAATACCGCCGGCTTCACGTTTTACAGTGAAACCGTTTTCCTCCAGATAGTCTGCCTGAACCTTGGAAGATTTGTACTCTTGGAACCCTACTTCTGACGCATCCCATACCGCATCGGCTATGCGGCATAGATCTACTTTCTTCGAGTCTAAATATGCATCGATACTCTTCACGAAAACACCTCCGGTTTTTGTTTGGGAATCTCCTCTTCTACCGCGGGCAAGCTGAAAGAAAACGTGCTGCCGTGCCCTACTTTGCTTTGAACCCATATGGAGCCGCCATGGTCCTGGATGGTCTTTTGGGCGATAAAAAGCCCCAATCCCAAACCAGTCGTACCCATACTGTTGGATGCCCTATAAAAACGTTGAAACAGGTTTGGAAACTCGCTTTCGGGTATGCCGGCCCCGGAGTCGCTTACTGTGGTGATAATCTCCGTACCTTCCTTGTACGCTCTTATGACAACGGGCGAATAGGGCGGTGAATACTGAAAGGCGTTAATAACCAAATTTTCAATAGCTTTTTCGATTCTGTAGGGTTCAATGGCGACTTCAAGCGCTTTTTCGGGCAAGGAAACTTTGATTCTATTTGCAGGCTGGATGGTATTAAGCCTATGTGCCAACTCTTTAATCAACACGGATAAATCCTTTTTAATGCGGCGGCCCTCTTTTGGCAGCGCGCCGGGTCTTATGGAATCCACCAAATCTTCGATCATCTTTGTCATGCATACACAGGTCCTGGCTATGGCATCAGCACCCGCCGCTTCCTTGGGCAAACCCTTCGTCTGCAAAGAACCTTTAATAAGCTGGGCTTGGGCACTTATCACTGTCAAAGGATTTTTGAGATCGTGGGACATGGTCCAGATTAAATCTTGGTGCAGTTCCTGAGCTCCGCGTTCGGCAGTGACATCTCTAAAGCCCAAAACTGCCGCTGTCTTTCCATGAAAACTCGCCAGCATCCCGTTAAAACTGACCCGGCGTTCTTTTCCCCGGACCACAATTATCAGTTCATAATCGTTTATGGCCTTACCCGAAAAAAGTCTGGGCGCAGGCAAGTCTTCGTCGGGGACAGGCAGCCCATCAGGGTAAAGAAATTTACAAGACGGTCCGCTCATTCTGCGTCCGGCCCGATTTACGTATAGAACCTTGCCTGACTCGTCCACTATTGCTACGGCTTCCGACAAATTCTCCAGAACCGTTTCGAATTCCAGGGCAAGGCCGTGCGAAGGTTCTTGAGTCAACTGGCACAACCCCCCAAGGCCAAAGGGGGCTTTCGGGCCTCGGTGGCTTGTTCAAAAGCGTAAGCGGCTGTAATCAGCAAATGCTCGCAAAAAGCCGCGCCGGCGAACATGATGCCCACGGGGCGGCCATCCCGGTCAAAACCCGCGGGAACCGTAATGGAAGGATACCCGGCGCGTGCGGCCAAGCCAGCCCCGAGCAGCTCCGGGAAAAGTAGAATATCGACCTGGTTTTCATGAAGAAGCCTGTCGATACCTTCCTCCCTTGACGACCTCAAATCATATAGCCTGGATCGGATGTACGCGGGATCTCTCAGTGTGCCGTCCGTAGCGAATGCCTCCGCAAGAACGCTTTGCCCATATTTCAAGCAAGTGGCGGGGTTGTGAGCGTTGAATCGGATAACTTCCTCAAGAGACCTTACGGAAGCATTTGGTGGTAACCGACGTAAATACGCGTTTAGGTCAACTTTGAATTCATGGATTAGGGCCAGCGCCCTCCAATGCGGCCTTTCCGGCGCCGAAATATCGGTTATGATCGCGCCTGCGTCTTCCAAAGCTTTTACAGACAGTTCAAAAATCCGTGTTCTGTCGTCGGGAAACTTTTCAAGGCCGACCCTGGCGCAACCTATGCGAACGCCTTTTAAACCTTTGGTATCCAGATACTTCGTGTAATCTATGGGTTTTTGGGGCCCCACCAAAGAAACAGGATCGTTTTCATCACAACCCGCAATGCACGACAACAAAATGGCGGCATCAGTGACTGTTCTTGCCAACGGGCCTGCTGTGTCTTGTACGTGGGAAATTGGGATAATACCTGTTCTTGGAACCAACCCGACTGTGGGTTTTATGCCAACCAACGCATTCGCCGCCCCCGGGCTCAAAATGGAACCTGATGTTTCTGTGCCTACCGCAACAGCGGCAAAACTCGCCGCAATTGCCGCGCCCGAACCGGAGCTTGAGCCCCCCACATCGAATCTGCCCGGCCCGTAAGGATTTAGCACTTGCCCGCCCCTGGAACTGTATCCGTTGGGCATTCCTTGCGTCATAAAATTCGCCCATTCTGTCATATTGCTTTTTCCCAGGATAACAGCCCCTTGTTCCCGTAGCTTTTTGGCCACAAAAGAGTCTTCAGGGGCAAAAGAATCTGCCATTGCCAAAGAGCCTGCGCTTGTGTGCATTTTGTCTCTTGTGTCTATGTTGTCTTTCACTAAAACAGGCACACCGTGCAAAACGCTCCTAGGCCCTTTTTGAGTCCTTTCTAAATCTAAAGCATGGGCAATCTCTAGAGCATCGGGATTCATCTCCAGAATCGAGTTAATCTTCGCGCCTTCCCTGTCATAGGCGGCTATACGCTCCATGTAGGCCATGACAATATCCGTGGAAGACAGTATATCCGAATCCATCTTGCGCCTTAAAGTACTTGTGGTCTCTTCTTCGATCCACTGTTCTGTGCGTGTTGTATAGGACATACCAAATGGCCCCCCAGTCGATTCCCCCTTCTCCGCTCTGAATATGTTTTCCGCACTAACGCATCAAGTTCCTTCACGCTAATGTCAATTGGCCCAACGGGTTACAGGCCTTTTGGCCAATCCCCATATGATATAATTCGTACTGATTCACACCGATTTTGTAAAAGTGCAAAATCCCAAAAAGGGGGGTTACCATGTGTCCTAACCTTCGTGACAAATTGGGGCGCCAGATAAATTACCTTCGCGTCTCAGTAACCGACAGGTGCAACATGCGCTGCGTTTATTGCATGCCCAGCGAAGGCGTACATTGGATGCCGCATAGTGATATTTTGCGCTACGAGGAAATCCTTCAAGTGGTTTCTGTGGCGAAACAACTAGGTATCTCCCATGTTCGTTTAACAGGCGGCGAACCCCTTGTGAGACAAGGTATCGTGGATTTGGTTAAATCCTTAAAATATCTTGGTATCGAAGATATCTCCATGACTACCAACGGCGAACTCTTGCGGGAGTACGCCGCCGCCTTAAAAAAAGCGGGGCTTTCAAGGGTTAACATAAGTTTAGATAGCCTTAGGCCTGATAGGTTTTTAGAAGTCACTCGGGTCGGTGACCTCTCCCTGGTGATGAAAGGTATCCACACTGCAATTTCTCAAAACCTACACCCTGTGAAAATCAATGTAGTCGCGGTAAAACATTTAAACCACGATGAGATTGGGGAAATAGCCGCCCTCACTTTGAGAGAACCGTTACACGTCAGGTTTATTGAGCTTATGCCAGTGGGTCCGGATGATGTTGAAAGCCAAAAGGGTTTTTTGCCGCTTTCTTTCATAAAACAAGAAGTGGAGAAACTTGGTCCTTTGGTATCGGTAAAATCCCTTCCGGGGGTGGGTCCCGCCAGCACTTTCTCTTTGCCCATGGCCAAAGGCACTGTCGGGTTCATAGCAGCCCTTTCACAACCATTTTGTTTGTCATGCAACAGGTTAAGACTTACTGCTGACGGCAAGCTGAGGCCATGTTTAGCGTCAGACTGTGAAGTGGATCTAAAACACATATTGCGTGCCCAAAGTGATATTGACAGGCCGGGGCTACTGAAAAAGGCTTTTCAGGAAGCACTGGAACACAAGCCTTCCGGCCACGGATTCTGGACCCACCGGCAAAATTCCAGGCGTATGTGTCAAATAGGAGGGTAAAATATGAGTCTTAACCACCTTGACCCCACAGGGGGCGTTAGGATGGTTGATGTCGGTAAGAAGCCGGCGACTGAAAGGGAGGCTATAGCGCGCGGCAAGATTTGCATGAAAACTGAGACCCTCAAGTTGATTTCAGACAAAAGCGCTCCCAAAGGCGATGTGCTTGGCATCGCTCAGGTTTCTGGAATAATGGCAGCCAAGAATACTTGGAATCTTGTTCCCCTTTGCCATCAACTTGAGCTCACCGGGATAAATGTTTCCCTTTACATAACCCCTGAGGACCCGGACGGCCCGAGCGTTTCTGTGGAAGCCAGGATTTCCGCCAGCGCCAAAACTGGCGCCGAAATGGAGGCGCTTACCGCGGTATCAATTGCCTGCCTTACGGTTTACGACATGTGTAAAGCGGTGGATAAAGAAATGATAATCCAAGACATAAGAGTCATAAGAAAAGACGGCGGCAAAAGCGGACTATACGTAAGGGAAGGTGAGTAGCTTGGGCAAAGTGCATGATTCCGTCCGTATAGCTATTTTGACGGTAAGCGATAAAGGCTCCCGTGGGGAAAGAGTAGATACCAGTAAACAAGTGATCACGGAAATGGTTGAAACCTTGGGCGTTATCGTAGATTACGCCATAGTGCCAGACGAACAAGATTTGATCGCGGATAAACTGCGGGAAATGACAGATTTTCTGGGGGTCGATTTGATCCTGACCACCGGGGGCACAGGTTTCGGCCCGAGGGATGTGACCCCGGAGGCTACCCTTGAGGTGATCCAGCGGGAAGCACCGGGTCTTACTGGGCTCATGCGGTCAGAGGGGTTAAAACACACACCAAGAGCCGCTTTGTCTAGGGCAGTATCGGGTATAAGGGATAGGACTCTAATCGTAAATCTTCCCGGAAGCCCAAAAGGCGCGGGCGAGAGTTTAAGCGCCATCCTGCCCGTGCTCCCACACGGCCTTGAAACCCTTCGGGGCCGGTCCGGCGATTGCGCCGAAGCAGGCAACGGAACAGATGACGCGGGGAACGCCTAAGATCTTAGCATGAGTCCGCAAAAGCCAGGACACGCCGCACGTTTTCTTTGTGCACTTCTCTATAGAAACGTTGTTCGTACGGATTCATCTCGTACAAACGATTTGCGGTATCCGGCGACAAC
>CAYPVF010000008.1:0-10370 GCA_964414105.1 uncultured Eubacteriales bacterium | reverse complement strand
TTGCGATAAGGTTTCAAGGGCTGTGTCAGGTGTCAAAAACCCAAACGCTGTGCTGCGCCGGACCGAGTTTATGAGAGCCTCAAGATAATTCGCGTTCCTTGAACAAATTTCGGGCCCTTGGGGTTTACCGTGGCCCGGTATTACAAGCGATGCCCGTAGGCCCCAATCTTTTAGGGCTTTACTCCATTGGCCTAGTTTTTGGGGGTCCCCCACCGAAGGCAGCGGATCTTCCGCGGCGTCTCCCGCAATAAGAAGCCTTCTTTCAGGGTGCCATACTACCGAAGAATCTTCAGTGTGGCCTGGAAGAAAAAACACCTGACTGCCATCTATATCGAAACCTTCCTGAAAAGTTAGGTCCGGAAGGATGACAGAAGCCCCCTCCACCAAAATCGGGTTTACTGCCCTGATTCGGTCTAGTTCTTGTTGCCCGCTTTCTAAAAGCCTTTTTGCGGTGAGCTCGTGGGATACCACAAAGACGTTGGCGAAAGCATTCGTGCCAAGGCAATGATCCCAATCAGCATGGGTGTATACGACAGTAACGGCCCTTCGGCCCGCCAATTCCCGAAAAGGTTCCATATCCCGGGGTGAGCACAAAGTATCCACCACCAAGGCCGAATCATGAGTTAGCAGCATAGTGCCGTTAACGGCGCCGCCAAAACCTTTAAGCTCTCTGGCGTATACAAACGCGTCTTGGCCCAAATGTTCTAGACCCTGTTCCACGGCGTTAACCCCTTTTTTCCCACGTTTTCCCACACCCATATAATAACACTTCAGTTAAGATCCAAGCCAACCTTGATTTTTCGTTTCGTCGAATCCAGTGTATCATGGTGCTTGACACAGCAGTGAAAGGAGCTTCCGCCTATGACAAGCCCCATTGTGGAGTGCGTGCCAAACTTCAGCGAAGGCAGAGACCCCCAAGTCATTAACCAAATAGTGGACAGCATCTCTGGAACCCAATGCAAAATACTGGACGTATCGGCAGACAAAAGCCACAACAGGTTTGTACTGACGTTCGCCGGGCCAATTTGGGCCGTGGAAGAAGCGGCCTTCCGGGTGACCGCCGAAGCTAGAAAGCTCATAAACATGGAAAACCACCAAGGGGAGCATCCCAGAATTGGCGCCACCGATGTCATTCCTTTCATTCCCATTCGTGACGTAACCATTGAGGAATGCGTAGATATGGCTGCCCGCTTGGGAGAAAGAATCGGCAGGGAATTGGAAATTCCGGTGTACCTTTACGCCAAAGCGGCCCGCCAAGAAAACCGCATAAAATTACCGGACGTTCGGCGCGGCGAATATGAGGGTCTTAAGGAATCCATATTGTCAGACCCCAACAAAAAGCCCGACTATGGCCCGGTCCGTATGCATCCCACAGCCGGCGCGACAGCCGTGGGGGCAAGACTGCCTTTGATCGCCTATAACGTCGATCTAAACACATCAGACGTAAAAATCGCCCGCGCCATAGCCAAGGCGCTTCGTGAATCCTCCGGCGGGCTTAAGCACGTTCAAGCCAAAGGGATTTACATAGATGAAACGGAACTAGCCCAAGTGACAATGAATTTATTGGATTACAAGTCCACTCCCATAAGCCTGGTGCTTAGAACCATCCAAGAAGAGGCTGCCAAAAGAAACACCGGCGTCAAGAGCTCTGAAATAATCGGTCTTATCCCTTTGGACGCGCTTTTGGAAGTGGCCTCCGAGCGGATGAAGCTTACCGGAAATCCCAAACCGCACATTCTCGACTTGATCAATCTCGACTAGGGGGAGCATAGTTTTGGATTCATTACAAAAACTGGACAACTTTTTAGAGGACTTGAGGGCCCCAACCGGGGCGCCGGGAGGCGGAGCTGCTTCAGCCTTGGCGGGCTCCATGGGCGCCGCCTTGTTTCAAATGGTATCAGGTGTCACCCTTACCCTGCCCAGGTTTACTGTGGGGCAAGACCGGCTTGAGGAAATAAGGACCGCCGCTTTCACCCTGTGTGACGATTTGAAAGTTTTGGCCCAAAAAGACACAGACGCTTACAGAGCGGTTGAAAAAGCTATGAAAATGCCCAAAGCCACGGCCGATGAAAAGAAAGCCCGTAGGTTGGAGATGCAGAATTCGTTCAAAAACGCGACTATGACACCTTTGGAAACAGTTAAGAAATGCTTGGAATGTTTGGCCCTGATGCCGGACCTTGTTCAGTACGGTAACCCCAACGCTGTAACAGATATAGCGGTAGGAGCGACTCTTCTTAAATCCGGGCTTCTTGGCGCTTGCATGAATGCCGAGATAAACCTGTCGTCCATAAAAGACGCGGAGTTTGTGGAATCTGCCAAACAAACGCTGGAACAATCCCGCAAAACCATCGCTGATTTGTGGCCCGCTTTTGACGAGATGATCAAAACTTCAGGACTCACTCTTTAACCGGTAAAGATACCGGCCTTGTCCTTTGGACAAGGCCGGTACCCACTCACAGGCGCATATCATAACACTTATTTTCCGAAACCGCAGTTTGGGAAAGTGCAGACAGCACACTCCAGGCATAGTCCGCCTTTCCCAAATCCAAACAGATCGGAAGATGTCAACTTTTCGCCGGCCATTACCCTTGGAAGTACCAAGTCGAATATTGTACGCTTTGCGTACATTACACACCCCGGGAGCCCCAGGACCGGGATCCCTTCGGGGATATAGGCCAAAAGAAACATAGCGCCGGGCAAAACAGGAACACCATAAGTAACTATTTCGGCGCCCAAAGATTTTATGGCCGAAGGGGTGGTATCATCGGGGTCAACGCTCATGCCTCCGGTACAAGCTATTACGTCTGCGCCCATACCCAGCAATTCGCGTATAAAACCTGCTATCATTTGGGGTTTGTCGTCGGAAATATGCTGCCCGATTATTTCTGCCCCGAAATAATCCATCTTTTCTTTGATGACGGGGCCAAAAGCGTCTTTTATTCTTCCGTGGTAGATTTCGCTGCCGGTTATGACTAAGCCCACTTTCAACTTTCGGAAAGGGACAATAGACATAATTGGCTCATGACCTGCAATCTGTTTGGCTCTTTGCATTTTGGACTTGTGAATCACCAAAGGTATGACCCTGGCGCCGGCCAGTTTGTCCCCTTTTTCCACAGCAAAGTTATCGTGTCTGGTAGCTATCATAATCTCGCCCAAGGAGTTTATAGCCAAAAGCTTTTCCCGGTTTATTTTGAAAAGGCCCGGACAGTCGGCTATGATTTCTACCTTCCCTTCTTTTGTTGGGGTCGCTGTCATAAAACGATTAAGACAGATTTCCTTGAGAATTTGAGCCGCTTCGTCTTCGTGATAATGGTCGTCGTCTTTTTCCCACACATACAAATGCTCTTTTCCGATTGAAAGCAACACAGGTATGTCTTGTTCCGTAACTATGTGCCCTTTGCGAAACACAGCGTCCTTTTTGACGCCCCGTATTATCTGAGTCATGTCATGGCAAAGAACATGCCCTGCGGCATCTTGTGTTCTTATGAGTTTCATATTTTTCCCCTATCTTTGCCCCTGGGCGCGAACAGCTATTAACTCCCCCGCGATGCTGATTGCTATTTCGGCCGGAGTCTCCGCTTTGATTTCCATACCTATTGGAGTATAAATTCGGTCGATTTGAGATTCGCTTATGCCGTCTTCCAACAGCATTTGTTTGGTCCTGGCAATTTTCGTCCTACTGCCTATTACGCCCAGATACCGCACTTGGACACTTTTTAGCACTTGGCGCTGCACCTCGTAGTCGTGGCTGTGTCCCCGTGTCATCACAACCACATAGTCTTTTGGGTGCAGGATCACTTTTTCGCCGATACGAGAAAAATCGCCCACGATAACTTGGGCTCCGGGAAATCTTCCCTGTGCGGCGTACTCCTCCCTATCGTCGAAAACCACGACCCTAAAACCTAAATGCGTAATGATGGGGACGAGTTCCTGGGATATGTGCCCGCCGCCAAAAACAATTACCCGTCCCGAACGTACCAAAGGTTCTATATATAGACGCCTGCCGCCGATATCAACTTGCCGGGGGTTATTCCCCAGCGCCTCCCGGAGCCCTTGAAGGGGCAAATCAAGCCCCACCAAACCCGTACTGCCGCTGTAAGCGCCCATGGACCAAGATGTTTCATCGGTAATGTCCGTTATTAGCCACGAATCTTCATCCCGGTCAAGCATGGCTATGGATTGCTCCAACAAGGATTTGGCGGTTTCATTGTTTCCTGATATGTATTGAAAGTGAACGTCTACATCACCGCCGCAAACCATACCCAAATCTTCCACTTGGTTTAGGCTTAGGCGAAAACCCTTTACATATGACTGTTTTGCGTCAAGCGCTTTTTGCGCCAAACCCTCGGCCACATACTCTACCGGGCCCCCGCCAATAGTGCCGTGGAGCCTTCCCAGTTTTGTAACAACCATCTTGGCTCCCGCCCCGCGAGGCGTAGAACCCGACCCCGCTATTATGGTGGTTACAACAGCGTCCTGCCCCTCTTCTAACCGTGCGTACAGAATTTCAAGCAATGCTTTCACCTGCAAGACACCCCTTCTAGGAGATTAAAGACCCTATTTTGACCCCGATAGCTTCTTCTACTAAGCCGCGAATGGCGATGGCCGAGTGTTTACTTTGCAGCACGTTTTTCAGCACTATGGGGTTTTCCGAAAACTTTTCTTCCGCATAAGAATAACGTTCTTCTACGGTCACAATTTCATCTTCTTTAACAACCTTGTCTGCCAAATACACTAGGGTAACTTCAGAAATAGTGTGGATGTTCTGGGGGTCGAGCTCCATATGCTGCCTTATTATGTTTTCTAAAACATGCTCGCCTTGGCTTTTCAGAATTTCGGAGCCCATTTGGGCGTGGCGAGGATGAACCCTTGCTATGTCATGAAGAAGGGCGGCCCTTTCGATTGCGGCAACGTCCAGCTGGAATCCTTTCCGGTTCAGGGCCTCAGCCAATCGGACTGCTACCTCCGAAACCTTGATACAATGATTCTTCACATTTTGCGGCGTCTTGTGTTTTTCCAACAAATCAAAACACTCTTTACGGGTTAACATCGCCCTCCTCCTTTTCCTGATAGTCTGAAAAATATTTTTGAAACTCGGTTTCCAAAAATCGGTCCACCCGCTCCCTGAAAGTTTTATATACGGTAAGCAGTGCTCGCGCATGGGGTGTAATGCTCGATCCCCCGCCCCCTACACCTCCTTGGTAACTGGTCACCAAAGGAAAACCCAACTGGCTTTCGGCTATTTTTATGCTTTTCCAACCTTTTGTGTAGGAGATCCCCATGGAAGCGCAAGCATCGCTGATGGAAAAAGTGCCGGCGACTTGTTCAAGCAAATAAGCTACATCATCGTCAAAGAAGGGATTTGTCCTGCTGAGAACCACCTTGCAGCCGCAGGTCATAGGTTCTTTCAAAGCCATTGTTCTGGCATATTTTTTCAAGAGCTCGTAATCCTCCGGTTTATCGGCATCCAAGGTTGTTCCCAGGTCCGGAAGCTCAATAAAATCTTTGTGCCCTCCATAGTTTTCTAGGGCTCCTCTTAGACCGTAGTCCCCGCGAAAACTGGTTATCTCGGGAATGGCATCGTCCTTTATAAGTACCGGATGCCCCCTTTCACCTTTGTAACAGGGGATGAGAACATGGCAATGAGAATAATCCATGAATCCCATCATGGTGAACAAGCTTTGTTTAGAAAACAGCGGGGCATCGGCCGGCAAGAAGAACGTTCTGTCTGCTTTGCCGTGAATATGTGAAAGGCCCATGCGTGCCGAATAGAACATGTCGCTAGTGGCGTAGCGTTCGTTATAGATACAGGTGACTATCGGGTCTTCCACGTGCCTTTCAAGTCTCTCGGCATTCTTGCCGGTGACCACCACAATTTGTGTAACACCCGCCGACTTCAAAGTGGTAATGGCAGTTCTTATTACAGTAGACCCGGCAAGCTGGAGCAAGGGTTTAAAAGACTTCATGCGGGAGGACATTCCCGCCGCCACCATAACAGCGGCAGTTTTCACTACTTCCACCCCCTTCAAAGATCAGGTACGAACGGTTACATAAAACATAACGCATATACAAAGAAACTGCTAGGGCAGAACTTCAATACGCCTTTTGGAAATCCCCTGAAAAGGCGGTACGCGGCAAAACTTAATATGCACAGGTAGTCCATCTTCGGCCAAAAGGTCTTGAACTTCCAGGAAACGTAAGTTGGCGGCGACATCTCCCAATGCATCTATTGTTATAAGCCAACCTTTTTCGTCACTTCGGGCCGCCTGGAAATTCCGCACAGACGGTATTGAAAACATCATCTCATCCAGTTTGTTAATATCCAGTTCTGTGCCCATTTTGGTCACAAAAGTGTGGCCAAATCTTCCCGTCACTTTGTCAAGCCTGGGGAATACGCCCCCGCAAGCACAAGGACCTGTAACAAGCCTGGCTCTATCCCCTGTGCGGTACCGTACAAGCGGCATAGCTTGGTTCCTCAAAGTGGTAAGAACCACCTCGCCATACTGGCCCGGGGGTAGCCCCACCCCTGTAACCGGGTCAACTATTTCCGGGAAAAAGTCTGTGTGCCTGAGATGGTAATTTTGTTTGACGCCGCATTGGACACCGCCGCCGAAGCATGTTTCGGTCATGCCATAATGGGTGTATACCTCCGAGCCCCACGCCTGCCGAATATTATTAATTACACTTTGAGGGACATAATCTGCACTGAGCAAAACTGCTTTGGGTTTTGGTGTCTTGTCTGTTACGCACAAATAGTTGATCTCAGCCGGGACCCCTACAATGCAGTCAACCTCGGAGGCTACCTCAATGGCAGCCGGTACATGTTTTACGTTCCCGTAAATGATAGAAGCCACACCTATCTGACTTAAGCCTTTTTTCAAAAGGTCGGCAATGCCATTGGGCGTAGGCGTGGACATCAATATCCCCACTTTATCGCCTTTTTTCACCATAGTCGACATTCCCCAGGCGAAAAACGACACAGTTCTCTGCAAATCATTCTCGGTAAAATAGATGCGTTTGCGCTCTCCAGTGCTACCTGAGGTGAACAACGTGGCCACTCGGGATATGTCGCTTTGGGGTACACACAAAAAAGACACGGGATCGCCGCGCAAGTCTTCAGGTGGGGTAAAAGGTATGCAAGAAATATCCTTAGGCTCACAGATACCAGAAACGTCAACATGAGCAAGCTTTTCTTTATAATAAACGCTGTGTTCCTTGGCATATTGGATTTGATTTACAAGGGCCTTCATCTGCCAGTTCAGAAGGTTTTGGGGGGTTGAGTTCGGCGCTTTAAGTTCCTGCGCAATCCACTTATCCACCGGGGAGATCATTTTACTCCCCTGTTCTTTGGGCAACAAAAAGGCCATATCCAAGTTTCGGCGAAGAACACTTGCCAAGATACCCAAATTGTTCCCGGACGGTCTTTGCGCCATAAGTAAAAATCATCTGGCCCCATAGTTGCTTCATGTTCCTCGTGTAATCCTCAAACAAAAGAAGTGAAAACCCGTGCTCCTCCAGGCATTTGGAAAAACTGTCTCTCGTACCCACCGGGCTCACCGAAGAAAAGCGCCCTAGCGGTTGGTCGTTTTGCGCTTCATCAAGGTAAAAATCAGAGATAATGAGCTTCCCCCGGGATTTTAGCACACGAAAAGCCTCGTCAAGGACATTACCGGGATGACTCATTTTGTTAAAGCTGCACTCGAACATTACACCTTGGGCATAGCCGCCGGGAAAAGGAAGGCAATGAGCGTCGCCTTTAACGCAGTTTGGAGCGTTTGTAAAAAGATCCACACCATACGCGTCCAGCTTATACTTGCTTCTGGCGTGTAAAACTGTCGCCCCCAGCCCGCACCCCACATCGATAACCTTGGCGCCAGGGTCAAAGACACAAAACTCTATGGCTTGGTCAGTTATGAGGAATCCACCCGGGCGACACATGCCGGTTTCACACAAATCTTGTTTTTGGATCACTCTTGGGACCACCCTGAAAGGTAGTAGGAACAAAAAGGCACAAATTTGCCGTGGTCAAACACATGCAAGCTACAGCGGCGAAGCCTTTCAATGTCCAGTGTTCCGGCGTCCTGAAAAGCCATGGCCGTAATGGTAAACCCGTAAGCCTTGACCCTGGACAAAAAACATTCCATATCGTGAATATCAGAGTTGCCGCAACAACAAGTTTTGGGGTTTTCGGGAGGCCGTTGTCCCCACCTGCGGCCAACGAACTCGCGTTTCTGATCCGCGGTGGCCGGGGCCCCGCACAAACAACCGGTTTCAGTGTCGCTCTTCTTGGTGAGAGCTGTTAACCCGTCACCCGTTACCACAAAATCCCCATGTAACCCGCATAAAGGGTGATTACACGAGGACGGAACCAAATCACGCCCATTTATTAGCCCCTGGGTCTGAGTTTCAATAGAAGAGATAAGCTCGTCTACGGTAAAACGCATATCGTCCGTGGGAATCTTTGGGGTGCGCCCGAAATAACTCACAGGCTGAAAATGAACCCCGCGAACAGTGGGCGACAAGGAGATTCCGTATTTCACCAGGTCGCCGATATTCTGGGTGTTTACTCCAGGCACAAGCATGGGAACGAGGATAACCCCCACTCTGCATTCCTGACAGTTTTGTATAGCCCGCTTTTTTAGTTCAAGCAAAGGCCGCCCCCGAAGCTTTCGATAGATATCGTCCTGGGTTCCATCAAACTGCAGAAAAACAATTGAAAGCCCGGCCTTCACGAGCTCGGCTAAAAATTCCGGCTCTTCTGCCAAACGAATGCCGTTTGTGTTCAATTGCACGTGGAGGCACCCAAGAGCTTTCGCCGCCGCCACAATTTGGGGCAAATCGTCCCTAACTGTGGGTTCCCCGCCGCTCAACTGAACCAAAGTTTTCCCGGGGACTGTCAACATTCTAAGTTGCTCGATTATGTCTTCCATAGGGGGATCTTGGGATCCGCCGCTTTCGGCAAAACAGTAATTGCACCGCAAATTACACCTTTTGGTAACTTCAAGCAAAGTACAACACGTATCTTGGCGATGGTCGGGGCAAAGCCCGCAGGCGGTTGGGCAGTTAAGATTCTCGCCCTCACCTATTTTGGGCTCTAAACCCATCCACTCCCACAAATCGGATTTCCCGCGCCAAATGACAGTGGAGAATTCTCCATGCTCGGGACAGGCTTTGACGAGGTAAACATGGTTATCTTTGATTTTCCACGTTGCGGCCAGCCTCTTTAGGCACACAGGGCAAACGCTTACAGTTTTGCGGACAGTCTCATAGATCGCGGTCATTTATCCTCTAGCTCCATCTCTACTTCGGACATTCGTCCCTTTACCAAATCCTCGGGGATAAATACCTCCCCGCATTGCGGGCATCTCAATACATCGGTATAGAAACTGTGGCCAAGGTAGCGAAAGTACGCCCGTTTGGGCTCTAATTCCCGCCTGCATTTGAAACAAACCATTCTTTTCTTTTCCTCAGCCATTACTGATCCTCCTGGATTGCCATACGGTGAGCATAGGCGTTTTTAAGCTCATAACCCCCGTCACAAGGGACATAAACGGCCCAATAAGTCATGTTGCCTACCTGCAAATGTCCTGTGAGCCATTCCGTATCCGGGTCTAGAATTTTCCTGCCAGTTGTTTCACAATGCTCGATAACTTTTCGAATGTCACTTTCAAGTATGAGTTCGCGGTTTAGTTTTTTCTGTAAATCTTCTGAAACAATCAACACAAATTCTCGGTCTTTTTGTTTCATACTTTCACCCCAGAATCGTTTCAACACTTGGCGTTTGAGCGTCCTGCGGTTCTCTCTTCTAACCGTAATGTTAGGGGCAGGACGCTTACTCTCGTGCAGCCCGAACAAAATATCCAAAATATGATATACAGGCTTCCCTTCTTGGGCGAAGGTATCCCGGCAATTGGAACAGTAGGTAATGTAAGGCGTGTCAAGAGCCGAAATGCGGTCTTGAGCTATGGCCTTGGCTAAACCCGGCGCCGCCACCGAAATTTGCCCGCCCCAACTGCAACATCTGGCCAGAGAACCTTCATCCGGCAGAGGTTCAAGCTCAAAGCCAGCTTTTTCCGAAAGCGCTCTTACCGACTTCTGCACTTTGGGGGTTCCCCTGCTGGCACAAGGGTCAAAAACAGACGCTAACTGCCCGTCAAATAATGACGGAACAGTCATTTGCTTTTCTTCCATAAGATCGTATAAAGACAAACAAGGTATTTCCGGCAAATAACGGTCAAACATTGTCTTACAGGTGGAGCAAGCCAACACAGCATCAGGCTTTCCCAAACTAATCCACTGACCTCTTATATTGTCTATCACTTCTTTGTGAAGCTCAACATCGCCGCCCCATTCAGCGGGGGCGCCGCAAC
>CAYPVF010000007.1:25443-30215 GCA_964414105.1 uncultured Eubacteriales bacterium | reverse complement strand
GCTAATGTACGTAGGTTTTGAATTAATACGGGAAGCAGGGATTAGAATACCTTCGCCAATTGGACCTACCATCGGTATAGTGGGAGCCCTGCTTATTGGTGAAGCCGCAGTATCGGCCTCTGTGGTAAGCCCTATCATGGTGATTATCATAGCAGTGACCGGGGTAGCCTCTTTTACCTTGCCAAACCTGGAAATAGCCATGTTTACAAGAATAGCAACGCTTACTTTCATAATAATGGGGTCGCTATTTGGACTTTTTGGGATAGTAGCCACGGCCTATGTAATGTTTAGTCAGGCTTTCAGCCTGTACAGTTTCGGAGTACCGTATTTCAGCACAGTTGAAAACGCGAACCTAAGATCTTTACTCTTAAGCCCCGCAATCGACGAGAAACGACCCGATTACGTAAGACCCCTTGACCCGACACGGCAAGGCACGCCTGTGCGCGTATGGGACGCCGGGCTGACGCTGGAATCCCAAGAGATACAAAAGCAAAAGGAAGGCCAAAATCGTGACAAGAAAAAGGCGAGAGCCCGAAAGCCGGACAGGAAAAACCGAAAACGCCCGGGAGAATAACGGAAAAGAGGTAATAAGCCTAGGCCATTTGTCCCAACGACAGGTGGCGGTTCTGATGACTTATATCCTTGGGGTGAAGTGTCTTTTAATAACGCCCGCATCCTTAATAATGTCTTCAGGCAGCGGCGCTTGGATAACCTCCATTGTGTCGAGTATCTTCGCGTTCTTGGGGCTTTGGGGTTGGATATTGTGGTCTAGAGCCACGCCCGGTCTCGCTTTTGTTCCGGCTTTTCGCAAGACTTTAGGCCGTTATTTGGGGGACATTACTGCAGGCGCCGGGGTTCTCGTTTACATATTCGCCACCGCTATGAGCACCAGGATATTCGCCGGGGGTGCGGTAATAGGACTCCTCCCCCAATTCCCCATTGAAGTTCTTTTGGGCATTGCCCTGGGCGCGAGCGCCTATACAGCTTGGCTCGGTTTAGAACACGTGGCCAGGGCCGGTACTTTCTTCTTTGCCCCCATCCTGATTTCAATTCTAGGGCTTATAATCGCGTCTTACAAATCCTTGGATGTAAGAAATCTGTTGCCTGTGTTGGGGCTTGGGCCCAAGGCTGTTCTTTCAGAAGGCTTACGCCTGGTGGGTCTTTGGGGGGGGTTGCCCGTTTTCGTTATACTCAAATCCTATGTCCGCGACCAGGAATCACTTTCAAAGGGAGCTTCAAAGGGCCTTCTATGGGCTTCATTTGGTATGGTCTTCAGTGTGCTTTTAGTCCTCATGTTCTTTTCCTATCCGGCGGCCACCCGTTTTGCCCACCCAGTAGGGATTCTGGCGAGATCAGTTCACATAGGAAGGTTTTTTGAAAGATTCGAAGCGGCATTCGTATTCACCTGGTTCTTTGCTTCAGCAGTACAAATCAGCTTTAGTTATGTATATATCTTAATAACGTTAAGTCAGTTATCTAATCTGCACACATACAGACCTTTCATGCCTTCTTTGATCACTTTGATCTTTGGCCTGGCCGCTCTCCCGTCAAGCATGCTTGAAGCCGGCGAACTGTTAAATACCTGGTTCTTTAGATCTACAGGCATTGTTATCGTGGGGTTTGGATGGGTGCTTTATTTTCTCATAAAAACAAAAGAAAGAACAAAACATCCAAGGGCGGCCCGCACCGGTGACAAGAATGCTGACCTATAAAATAATACGCAAACTGGTTCTATGGGTGCTTTTCTTCGTTGCCCTGACGACGGTTCTAAGTGGATGTTGGGGAAAACTTGAGCTTGAAGAGAGATCATTTATCGAAGTTATCGGTGTAGATCGGGGCGTTGTGGAGGAACTCCTGGTTACAGTTGTAATCGCCCTCCCCAGGGCCCACGCCCCCGAGGGTCCGGGCGGGGAAGGGCCGTCCTCGCTTATTCTTTCCGCCGAGGGGCGCGATTTTCTTGATGCGCTAATTAAATTGGGCGCATTCAGTTCGAGAGAGTTGTCCGGTACGCATACAGCTATACTCATCCTGGGGGAGTTTTTCGCAAAGGATGATGTCGGTCCCATAATTGATGCTTTCAGCCGTGGCGTTCACCTTAGGCCGAACACGCTTGTGGCAATCTGTGAGGGCACAGCTAACAGCTTTCTGCACCGATTGCAGTCTCCTGAAGAGATGACAGCAACTGATTATCTTCAAAAAATAATCACTTTCGGTTTTCAAAGTTTGGGACTTTGTCCTATGGTAACCGTCCACGATTTCAGCGTAAGATACCAATCCATTGGTGAATCCCCTTGGGCGCCGTATATCGGTTTGGCGGCGACGGAAAGTCGCTCCACGGAAAAAGGCGCATCCGACCCTTCCCCTTGGGGAACAAGCCAAGAATCGTCGGAACCAAGCCCGGGGGTGGTTTTAGGGACGGCGGTGTTTACCCTTGAAGAAGGTTTATATAAAATGGCGGGTCATCTTGACCCGGAAGAATCTAAAATTGCGCTGCTTATGGCTGGTTTTAACCACAACTGGTTCTTTACCCTTGCTTACCCGGGCGATCTACAAACAGCCACGGTCAGCGTTCAGCATTCTTCGGTGCGCCTTACCACAGAAAAAACCGGTGATGTTGTTCAAGTCCATTTTCGTATTCGGCTGGCATGCTCCTTGGATGAATACGTCGTGAACCCAGATGCCCCTTTGACAACCCAGGAGATGCGTACCGCCGCCGCAAAAACCACACAGGAACAGCTAGAGATTTTGGCGTCTAGAACAATAAATCGATTGAAAGGGCTAAAATCGGATCCTGTATCTATCGGTAAATCGGCGGCCGGGCTTTTTCTCACTTATCCCCAGTGGGAAGCTTTCGATTGGCCGTCTAAATTTCAGGATATCCGGCCCACTTTCGACATCGGTGTGCAGGTATTTTCCACAGGTTTTACTTTCCAAAGAGCGTTTCCGCATTAGGTAAAGGTGATTTGCACCCCCGCAAGGAACCAATATGCTTCGGGGGTTTAAGCATGAATCGGAGAGAAAAAGAAATGGAACGCGTAAAACGCCTGTATGCATGGGAAGAGACAAGGCGAGTAAAATACCCATGTTTAGCCGGTGTGGATGAAGCGGGGCGCGGCCCAATGGCCGGCCCCGTTGTGGCCGCTGCGGTGATACTCCCGCCTTACCCGCGAATAGACGGGATCGACGACAGCAAAAAATTGTCCCCCGCCAAAAGGGAATCGGTATTTGACGCCATTTCGGACATCGCTTTAGCTATTGGCATAGGTATCAGATCTAACCGATTTATCGACGAAAAAGGTATAGCCCCCGCAACTGTCTCAGCTATGCGTTTGGCGGTGAGAATGTTGACCCTTAAGGGATTTGCGCCTGATCTTGTAATAGTCGACGGTTACGAGGCAAAGCACCTCGGCTTTCGTCAAGAAGCTGTAGTTAAGGCGGACGCGTTATCGGCGTCTGTAGCCGCGGCTTCAATAATCGCAAAGGTAACAAGAGATCGAATGATGAAGGACTACGAGCTTCTGTACCCCGCGTACGGATTTTCAAGCCATAAAGGGTACTACACCCCTTTTCACCGCAAATGCCTGAAAGATTTAGGGCCGTCTCCCATTCACAGAAAATCCTTCGGCCCAATTTCAGGAAAACTCCGCAATACCTTTGAGGAGTCTGACAGTAAGCTGCTCTAGGGTTACGGTTTCGGGCCAGGGGGCCGGCGCCGGTCCCTGAAGGCAGCACAGATCAACTCTTACACGGATATCGTCTGGTATTCGGTTACGCCCAAGATAGTGTCTAACAGTCAGTTTAATCCTCCGCATTTTACTTTTGCCTACAGATTCTGTTGGACTTACCAGGGAACCTATTTTCCTGTACCTTACCTCTATAAAGGCCAAAACCGGTCCGTCCCAAGCCACCACGTCGATTTCCCCATAGCGGCAGTAAAAGTTCCTTTGTATGACACGATAACCGACTTCTCTTAGGTGAGCGCAGGCTAGGGTTTCCATATGTGCACCAATCCCGCGGCATGTGGTATTTTCGAATTTAGTTTTGTCTGTAAGCAAGCGCTTCCCCAACATGTTCTTCCTCCACCCGTGGCGATGAACACAGGTCGGCTATGGTGGCCGCAACCTTCAAAACCCTGTAGTAGCCCCGGGATGAAAGCTTCATCCGAGAAAAGGCGTCTAGAGCAAGTTTTCTTGCTTCCGCGGAAAAAGTGAGCAATGTCCCCACGTGCTTCGGGGTCATTTGAGAGTTTAGCCATATGCCGGTACCGTTGAGACGAGACCTCTGCCGACTTCTGGCTTCCTGAACTCTTTGGCGCGCTTTGGCGCTTTCTTCGCTTTTTTTGGCGACCAGATCTTCCGTGGAGACCCTCCCGACCTGTAAATGAAGGTCTATGCGATCAAGAAGGGGCCCGGGGACTTTTGACATATAGTGCAGTTTCTCACTTTCTGAACAAGTGCACCTGTTGATGTCTTCCACACACCAACCGCATTTGCACGGGTTCATAGCCCCCACCAAAACGAAGCGGCAAGGGAACGTGTAAATACCCTTGGATCGGGTTACCACCGCAGTGCCCTCCTCCATGGGTTGCCGAAGGGCGTTCAAAACCGACGGCGGAAATTCGGGTAATTCGTCCAAGAATAAGACGCCTCTATGGGCAAGGGTGATCTCTCCCGGTGTAGGAAACACGCCCCCTCCTACCAGGGCTGAGGTGGTAATGGTGTGATGGGGCGAACGAAAAGGCGGATCCTGAACTAAACCGCGGCCTTCGGGTA
>CAYPVF010000007.1:16034-25433 GCA_964414105.1 uncultured Eubacteriales bacterium | reverse complement strand
TTGGATTCTTGTTACCTCAAGGGATTCCTCAAATGACAATCCAGGCAATATGCCCGGTAAGGCTTTGGCCAACATGCTTTTACCGCTTCCGGGGCTTCCAACCATAAGCAGATTGTGTCCGCCGGCTGCCGCGACCTCCAAAGCCCTTTTGGCCGCCGACTGGCCATGTATTTCTGACAAATCTGTGGCAAACCCCCGAGATTTCTGTAACTCACGGGATTTGGGTGGAGGAAGGTCTCGGCCTTTAATGTAATCTACAATGTCGGTTAGGGTTTGTGCGACGTACAGGCCAATGCCGCCCAAAAACCAGGTTTCGGGCCCATTTTGAATGGGCACGACCGCGTTTTTGATACCCGTTTCCTTGGCCGACATAACCATCGTCAGTACCCCTTTTATGGCTCGCAAAGATCCGTTCAAGCCTAATTCACCCAAATATAAAGTGTCTTTGAGCCGCGCGTTTACAGGAATCTCCCCAGACGCGGCCAAAACACCCAATGCAATCGCGACATCCAATTGGGAACCTTCCTTGTGAACCGCGGCTGGAGCAAGGCTTACTGTTACCCGCTGTGATGGCATCCTGAAGCCTGAATTACGAAGCGCGGATCTTACCCTGTGTTTGGATTCGCGAAGCGCAGTACCCGCCATTCCCACAATTTCAAAACCCGGCAAGCCACCGGACACGTCTACTTCCACTGTTACCGGGAAACCTTCGATGCCGATTATTGTCGAACCTTGCATTCTGGCGAACACATAATTCCCCCTGACAATCCAAATTGTACCAATTTCTTCCGCGAACACAACCCTATTTCTCAACTCTTGCCAGGTTTGCGGATTGCAAGATTCAATGTTAGGATATTTGGTATACAGTAATATTATTGCGCCTTTCTGATTCCGTATTTGGTGCAAATAGGCGCGGGGATGGGGAATCACATTTTGGGTACATACGAAGATCAATCCCGCACAGAAGATACATCTATGGTGGAACAAGAACTCGAAACTCCTTCCCAAGCCGGTGATATAGATGGGTCTTTGGCTTTGGAAATGTCAGGCTATGAGGCGGCAGACGAAGAAGAAAAACCGTTATCCAAAGAAGAGTTAGGGCAAGAACGACAGGAAATGCGCGGGCGCATATTCGAGCTGGCCTTTCCGGCGCTTATCGAGAGTACGCTAATGACACTAGTGAGCATGGCAGACATGATCATGGTGGGGCGTTTGGGCCCTTGGGCCATAACATCTGTAGGCTTGTCAAATCAACCTATGTTTGTGGCCATGTCCGTGTTTATGTCGCTGAATGTGGGTGCCACAGCTCTGGTGGCACGGGCAATCGGTGCGGGAAAGCCAGACGAAGCCGCAAAGGTTGCGCGTCAGGCCCTGGTTATCGCTTCTTTTGCCGGGGTAGCCCTGTCGATACTTGGAGTCATATTTTCCGGAAACGTTCTAATGTGGATGGGGGCAGAATCAGACGTAATCGGTCCGGGAAGCGCGTATCTGAGGATAGTCGCTTTGGGGCTACTGTTTCAGGGGGGAGCGATTAGTCTTTCCGCGTCGCTTCGAGGCGCCGGCGACACGAGAACACCCATGTACGTTAATCTGGCTGCCAACTTGGTTAACGTTGTATTCAACTATTTGCTTATAGGCGGCCATTTCGGCTTTCCGCGGCTGGAAGTTTCCGGCGCCGCGGTGGCGACTACTCTTTCAAGGTTGGTAGCCTGCGTGCTTATTCTTCGGAAGGTGTTTGGGCATAAGGCGGCTATTAAGATGTCTCTTCACGATTCTTTCAGGCTAGATTCCACAACTGTAGGCCGGATTTTTAAAATTGGTTTGCCAGCTGCCGGCGAACAAGTGGTAATGCGGGGCGGTCAGATGCTTTTTGCGCGCATAGTGTCAAGCTTCGGTACTATAGTTTACGCCGCGCACCAGGTTGCCCTTAATATAGAAAGCATGGTGTTCATCCCAGGTATGTCGTTTCAAACCGCTTCCACTACTTTGGTGGGGCAAAGTCTGGGAGCAAAAAAACCCAAGCAAGCTATGAGGGTCGGCTGGGAAGCCACAGCCATTGGAGTCTCCATATCTCTAGGTCTTTCTTTTATACTGTTCTTTTTCGGCAGGTACGTTTCTTTGCTTTACACAAGCGACGAGACAGTCATCGAATTCGCGGACAAAGCCCTGAAGATTATCGCTTTCGCTCTCCCATTTATGATAGGCAACTTTATTCTGGGCGGCGGGTTAAGAGGTGCCGGGGATACCAAGTGGACTCTTTATATAACTATGGTAGGCATCTGGGGTGTACGAATAGTCGTTGCATACACTCTAGCGGTAAAAATGGGAATGGGACTTATTGGCGCTTGGATAGGAATGGCCCTAGATATGTGTACCAGGTCAATTTTGGTGGCTTTAAGGTTTAGGACAGGACATTGGTCCAAAATTCGCGTGTAAGAAGTTTTCACCCTTTGACGCCATTGGTACATATGATAAAGCAGCAAACTTCAGGAATGTGATACGAATGGCCCAAGAGGGATTCGGCCGGGATAACCGTTTTTGGCAAGTGCAAGAAGGCGACACGCTTTATAGGATAGCGCTGGAAACAGGTACAACCGTGGAACAGCTTGTTGAGTTGAACCCGGCAGTAAGTCCTGAAAATTTGGCTGTAGGCTCGTTTTTGAGGCTTCCTGTGTTTACGGGGCTTCCCTCGGGGCCCATTCCGCCTTGTGAGTCCGGTTTTTTCTGGGTAGTCGCGCCAGGCGACACCTTATACATTATCGCCCAAGAGACTGGCACAACGGTAGAAGTCCTTACCGCCCTTAACCCCGGCGTTGAACCGCTAGACTTGATGCCGGGTCAAAGCATCTGTCTCCCTCAAAGCTCTTTTGACGGGTGACCACTACCCTTTTGCTGAAGCGCGCAAATTCAAAAGACCCAGCCGGTCTTTTGCCACCGCTAAAGTGTGTGAGGCAACTTTGTCGGCCTTATTTGCTCCGTCCAACAAAATACCTTCCAGTGTTTTCGACTTAAAGATATGCTCATATTTTTTTTGGATTGGCGATACCGTGTCTATCACCAACGATGCCAGATCGTTTTTAAACTGCGCATATCCCAAGCCTTGGTAGTTGGCTTGTATTTCTTCAAGGGACTGTCCTGAGCAATGGGCGTATATGGTGAGTAAATTGGCTAAGGCCGGCTTTCCTTGGGGTTCGTATACAACGTCTTTTCCCGAGTCGGTGACAGCGCGCCTGATCTTTTTTGCGATCATGTCGGGTGTATCGCTTAGAGAGATAAAACTATACGGATTCTGATCTGATTTTGACATCTTTTTCATAGGATCCTGCAAAGACCGAATGCGCGCCCCAGATTGGGCGATTAGGGGTTCAGGCACCTTAAACGTCTGTCCATAGCGACTGTTGAAACGAATAGCCGCATCACGGCAAAGCTCCACGTGTTGTTTTTGATCCTCTCCTACCGGTACGTAGTCCGACTGGTAAAGTAAGATGTCAGCAGCCATTAAGGCGGGGTAAGTGAATAGGCCGCCTGAAACGAACTCTTTCTCTTCAGATTTTTCCTTAAATTGAGTCATTCTGGAGAGTTCGCCGAAACTCACGGTACACTCGATAATCCACCCCAATTCCGCGTGAGAACAAACATCAGATTGTACAAAAAAGGTTATCTTGCCCGGGTCAAGCCCGCAAGCTATCATGTAGGCGGCAGTGCTCAATATGTTCGAGCGAAAGGTTTTGGGATCTTGGGGAACCGTAAGGGCGTGCAAATCTACCACACAGTAGAAACAATCGTATTGGTCTTGTATGTCAACAAAATGCCTTATTGCGCCAAGGTAGTTTCCTAAAGTAAGGATACCAGTAGGTTGCACTCCTGAGAAAACTGTTTTTTTATGCTCGTCCACGGCGATTACCCCCTAATACGGCAAAACTATTGCGACGATGCGATCATTACACAATTATTCCACACGGGGCCTTCCTTGGCAAACATAAAGGTTTAACCAGGCCTTCTTAGGTAATACTAAAACATGCACATTGCTGGGATATTTCTTACTCTGTGGTCCGGCGTTAACACTTCTGTATGGGCTTGGACCCTGCTGAAACGGGGCAACAAAGCCGGGGCCTTTTGGTCTGCCTTTTTCGCCCTTATCTCGACCACTGCAAGTCTGTGGTATTTTATACGACATGGGTTTTACAGTTAACATTGTAAGGCGAAAAAGAAAAACCCGGGCAAGCCGGGCTCAATTTTAGCCGCCGCGACTCGGGGGGTGAGCGCGACAACCTAGTAACTTATCATTCCTAGTTATCGGATTGAATCGACACAGAAACAGGGCCAAATGTCTCATTATGCGGCAAAGTGAGGGCCTTCACAGCAAACAGCGCCGCTTTGGTGCGGTCGGTCACCCCTATCTTCTTGAAAATATTGTACAAATGGTTCTTTACGGTTTTTTCGCTGATAAATAGTGTTTTGGCTATGGCCCGGTTGGCCATGCCGCGGGCCACAAGTCTTAACACCTGGAGTTCTCTGTGACTCAACAAATCCATGCTTTTTGAACGTACAGATATTAACTGGTCTGCCCTGAGATTTTCCGGGTCGGCATTTTGACTTTTGTCAACTATTGCGGAAGAAATATACAGATCACCCCGAACAGCCGCGTTTAGAGAGTTCTGTATCTGATCTTTTGCCGCGTTCTCGTGAAGGATTGCGGAAATGCCCATTTTGTGACCGTACGCTAAGTCCGAGATCCCGAAATTGCGCAGAACCAGAACAAGCCTGGCTTTTGGGTATTTCAGTTTGATGGCTGACAGGTTGGCGCTTAGGAGACTGCGGTCGTCGCCGGTCTGCAAATATGCTACATCGAAAACAATGTTTGGAAGGCTCAAAGAAGAGCCGGAAAGATCGACATACGAAACTGCAATACTACGTTTGCTTGAAAGAATAGGCGCAATTTTGTTGCGCCAGCTTGTGCCGGAAAAGGCCACTAAAATATTGACCAATTAATCCGCCCCCCGATAAAGACCTTAACTCTTTTATCGTAAAAACCGGGTTACCTTTTAGGGGTGCGGAATCATTCGGAGGACAAATCGTTCAAAAAACCGGGTGATTCTGGTTCCGAAGAATTCTCGGTTGCCTAATCGGTCCACCAACACTGTGGTGGCGCCAATCAGGTTGCCCCCTAAAATATCTGTGAAAATTTGATCACCCACGACACATGATTCCTGGGGGGCAGAATCGACTTTTTCTAGGGCCCTTCTGAAGAATCGTTGAATCGGCTTCCGTGCACCCACCACCAGTTGAGTCTCAAGCAACTCCGACATTTTTTTGACAGTGGGGGAAGGTCTGGCATTAGTAAGTATGACAGTTCTAAATCCTGATTTGTGAAGTTCTTTAAACCACAGGGAAAGCTCGTCCGCGACTTTGTAATCGCGCCATGGTACCAAAGTGTTGTCGAGGTCAGTAATTATAGCGCGAATGGATCTTTCCCGAAGCCAATCAAGAGGCAAGTCGTAGATAGTGGATATCTTCAAAGAAGGCGTGAGAAGGCGCATTGGCCCTGTTCTGATAGTAGTAGAATCGTTTGCAGGTAAGGCCATTGGGCAATGCTCCTTTTTTGGTCATATTGCTATTGTACCAAAGTAAGGTAGCATTTACTGCAAAGATGGTTGGCACACCTTGGAAAGCTTGCCCAAGGCTCTTTTTTCAATTCGGGATACATAGGACCGCGAAATGCCAAGAAGCTTGGCGATTTCACGTTGTGTTTTTGGGTGTTTTCCATAAAGACCGTATCGGAACTCCAGCACTTCACGTTCTTTGTCTTCAAGAACCGAAAGGGTGGCTAGCAAGTTTTCTCCTTGAACCTTGGAGATTACTACTTCTTCGATATTGGGTTCCTCATCTTTTACGACATCGAAATAGGATACATCTCCATCGTTTGCTTCTTGGCTCAAGGGGTCAAAAAGGTGGAGCTCCGTTTTATCATTTTTGGTTGCCCGCAAATGCATGAGAATCTCGTTTTCGATGCATCTGGAAGCATATGTAGCCAAGCGGGTCCCCTTATCGTCTTTATAGGTGTTTATTGCTTTCACCAAACCGATACTGCCTATTGATATCATGTCCTCAACGTCCTGGGGATTGGGATCGAACTTTTTAACGATGTGCGCCACCAAACGCAAATTGTGTTCGACCAAGGTGTTTCGTTTTGACATATCGCCCTGCTTCAATCCCATAAGGCAGGCTCTTTCTTCTTCCTCAGACAGAGGCAAAGGAAAATGGTTTCCCGCAACAAACCCAAAACACAATTGCAGTATCTTCACTAGTGCGGCGGCTAGGCCCGGCAATATAGTAAACACGTATAAAGCCCCCAATACGTAAGCTGTAAGTGACTACACTGTATTCGGGGCTTTTAGAAAAGGTGCGTGTCCCGGTGAAGGTTAAGACGTTTTCATATTTTCCAACTGCTGGTTAAGTCCTACTGTGAAATCTTTAAGCGACCCCACTTGTTCTACTTGAGGCAATTTGAGCCACTGTTCTAGAAACTGCCTAAGTTCTTGAAATGTGTGATTCATTTGGTCTAAAGAGCGTTTTGCTTCCTGAGTTTCGTGCATGGCGTGTTTTTGTATTTCGAGTCCCTGGCAAGATAATCTGGCCAAACGCGACAACCCTTTTATCAAAGGTACGATGTCTTCCCCGGCTTCGGTTGACAAAGATACAAATTCCGCAAGGTGCGTGATAAAATCATTTTCCGTGGGGGGGCTTTTGCTCTCGGTTTCCCGGGGCATGTCAGTTCTACGTTTGCGAAGCTGGTAATACTTCCATCGGGCAGTGAGCCAAGACATGCCGTTCATTTCTCCGTACTCTTTAAGGGCCGCAGTTACAGAAGTGCCCTCTTTTGTCTTCCCTTCAATGTACGACCAAAGCTCTTTTTCTTTGTGCTCTTGCCATTTGAACCGGGAATCTCTATCTTCCATAGCCATAGCTGTTCTGTACTCCCTTCAACTGGTTCTCCATACTATGTTTGGAGAATCTTGTCCGTTTTATACAGAAAACAGAAATGTTCTGTCTGATTTCAGATGAAATTCACGGTTTTGTTGTAAACCCTTGCTTTTCTACTAACTGAATCAAATATGTCCTAAGCTCGGGCCCTAAATCCTCCCTTTCCAAAGCCATCTCAATTGTTGCTTTCAAAAATCCCGCGGGGTCTCCTACGTCATACCGTATACCTTCAAATTCGTAACCTACGATCTCGTGGTCTTTGGCCAGTTGGGTAAGGGCATCTGTAAGCTGTATTTCCCCGCCTACCCCCGGTTTTGTGTGTTCCAGTGTTGAAAACACAGAAGACGGTAATATGTATCGGCCTATTACTGCCAAGTTGGAAGGCGCCAGTTCAGGGGAAGGCTTTTCTACTAAATCGTCAATATCCCACACGCCTTCACCCAGGGGCCGGCCTTTGATGATGCCATATGACTGCACGTTTGCAGGGGGTACTTCTTTTATGGCCACTACCGCTTTACCGGTTTGTTCGTGAACTTCAATCATCTGCTTTAAGCAAGGCGTGTTGGAGACAACTATGTCGTCCCCAAGGAGTACAGCAAAATACCCTTCGTGGACATGCTTTCTGGCGCAGTACACCGCGTGCCCCAAGCCCAAAGGCTGCTTTTGGCGGACATAATATATCTGGCACATGGAAGCTATGTTTCTTACCAGTTCCAAAAGGTCGGTTTTTCCTTTTTCTTTGAGGTGCCACTCCAATTCCTGAGAGTGGTCAAAGTAGTCTTCAAGGGGTCTTTTATTCCGTCCCGTGACAAACAGAAAATCATCGATACCTGACTTTATTGCCTCTTCCATTACGTATTGTATTGTGGGTTTATCCACGATTGGCAGCATCTCTTTGGGCTGAGCCTTTGTGGCCGGGAGAAACCTGGTTCCCATACCCGCTACAGGAAATACAGCCTTTGTAATTGCCATGGAGCATAACTCCTTTCCATCATGTACGCGGCCTCTATTCGTATTGTAACCTGCTGCCCAGAAATCACGAAAGTTGCTAGATAACCTTTGGTCGTAGATAATTGCTTTGATGGATCTAGGAGGCAGATCATATGCGAATAGCTATGTTCAGCGATAGTTATTATCCCTACGTGTCCGGGGTTACCAGGGCAGTGGCAACCGCAAAAGAAACGCTTACCGCTTTAGGGCACCAAGTCACTGTTTTTTGCCCGGATTACCCCGGGGCATCCCTAGAAGAAGACGTGGTGCGTTTTTCGTCGATTAAGGCTCCGACTTACGCGGGTTACTACGTCGCGGTACCTTTTCCCCCGGAAGTAAGGCGTGCGGTCCGCAAGTTTTCCCCGGACATTATACATATCCACTCTCCTTTCAATCTTGGAACTGTGGCCTACAGGATAGGACGACGCGAGTCTGTGCCGGTAGTCCTTACCTACCACACTATGTATAGCATGTACTCCCACTATTTCCCCGTTATAGGCCGAAGGGTTTCACGTTCCGTCGAGCGGGCGGCTTTTCGGGTGGCCCGCCTCGTGGACGCAGTCATAACTCCTTCCGCAGCGACTGCCAGGTACTTGGAGGAAAGGGGCGCCGTGTCCCGGGTGATTCCTATACCTAACGGGATAGCCATAGAAGAATTTCAAGGGGGAAATTCAAAGTTTCTTCACGAATCTTACGGCGTGCCGTCTGACAAGCCCGTAGTGTTAACATGCGGGCGCTTGGGTCTTGAGAAGAATTTTGAAGTATTGTTGACCGCTTTTAAGGCTGTCACAGAAAAAGTAAATGCCAGCCTGGTTCTGGTGGGCGACGGACCTCTAAAAGAAGCCCTAGAATCTAAGGCCCGGTCCCTCAACATAGAGGACAGCACCTTTTTTATAGGCTCCGTTCCGCCAAACACAATGCCAAGTATATATTCCAGCGCGGATATCTTCATGTTTACCTCGCTTACTGATACCCAAGGGCTGGTGTTGGTTGAGGCCAAGGCGGCCGGTCTACCCGCGGTAGCAGTTGGCGCATTAGGCGTTTTGGACATGGTTCAGGATGGCGTAGACGGATACCTATGCAAAAATGACCCGGGAGAAATTGCCAGGAAGGCGTTATGGCTTTTGGAAGACCCCATCCTGCTTTCAACCATGAGCAGAAACTGCTCTAGAACCGCTCAGAATTTTTCCAGGGAGGCGTGTGCCCAAAAACTGCTGGAATGCTACTATAGGGTCAGGCAAGCATAGGCTACGCAGGCCTTTCTTCCCGCCCTTTACGACCAAGAGCCTCCAAATAAAGCTCTGTGTAAAGGGCTGCTTGCTTGTTCCATGAAAAATCCCTTTCCATTGTGTCTTCAACCAGTTGCTGCCACCTATTATGGTCTTGGTGGACCCTTAAACCTCTTAGCGTTGCGTCAGTCAATGC
>CAYPVF010000007.1:8926-16024 GCA_964414105.1 uncultured Eubacteriales bacterium | reverse complement strand
CCTGGGAGGTGTATGGAGTAAAAACAAAACCATTTCCGCTACCCGTGTCGTTGTCATAGTCAAGTACCGTGTCCGCCAACCCCCCGGTTTTTCTAACTACCGGAATTGAACCGTACCGCATGGCTATCAATTGACCCAATCCGCACGGTTCGAACCGAGATGGCATTAGGAACAAATCGGAACCCGCGTAAATCTTCTGAGCCAAAACTCCGTTAAACCCGATAACCACGGCGGTTTGTTCCGGATACCTGGCGGAAAGATTCGTAAATCCGTCTTCGAAAAATTTGTCTCCTGTCCCTAAAAGAACAAATTGACATTTTTCCCGCATGATTCGATCCATAGCTTCCAGGAGGATATCCAAGCCTTTTTGGTCCACCAGCCGGGTTACCACCCCGATTAAGGGCGCGTTAGTTACGGGCAGGTTCAATTCCCTTTGCAGGGCATGCTTGTTGTCGACCTTTTTGGAAAGATTCTTGGAATCGTAGTTGGAGAAAATGCGAGGGTCATTCTTGGGGTTGAACTCATGATAGTTGATGCCGTTGACGATTCCGTAAAGATCGTGTCCTCTTGTGCGAAGGACCCCGTCAAGCCCTTCGCCAAACTCAGGTGTCTGGATTTCCCGGGAATACGATTCTGACACCGTACTAACCACATCGGAATAGATAATTCCCGCTTTCATGAAGTTGACTTTCCCGTAGTATTCGAAACCTTCGGGATGGAAATGCTCGGTCCCGACATTCAGATACCGCAACACCGAAGGGTGAAAGTCACCTTGATACCGCAAATTATGGATTGTATAGCAGGTACCGACCCGACTCCAAACGGGATTTTGTCTTGCGCGCGAGTCTATAAGAAACGGCAGGAAACCTGTTTGCCAGTCGTTGCAGTGTACCACATCGGGTATGAAACCCAAATGTTCGCAAGCTTCTATCACCGCGTGTTGAAAAAAAGCGAATCGTTCGCCTTCATCGTTATATGCATAGAGTCCATCTCTGTCAAAGTACTGGTAGTTGTCTAGAAAATAGACGGGCACATGCCGTTTGCCTTGTTCACTTTTGGCTTCAATGTAGGAAGTTTTGAGAACGCAAGTCTCTTTCCTGCCTCCAACTATTACCGGGAAATCGGTAAGGGTTTCGTATTCTGTGATGCTTTTGTACCTAGGCATCATAACTCGAATGTCGTTACCCTGGAGGGATAAGGCTTTGGGCAAGGAACCCGCAACGTCGGCCAATCCGCCGGTTTTGGCGAAAGGCGCGACCTCAGATGAGACCAAGAGAATTTTCAAACCTGTGTCCAACATAAAGACATTCCCCCGCTTGGGATTATTGGAAAGAACGGAACTGTTGGGCGGCGTCTTCTGGGGGTATGGGATTGATTTGTACCCCCGTCCCCAGCTCTAGGCCGGCTTCCACGGTTAGCCTTGGATGAACATGGATATGCCAGTGGTATGGTTTTGAAAACCGTTTTGATGGAGGCGCACTGTGAAAGACCAAATTGTACGATAGCGAAGTAAACAGCGATTCATAGCGATGGAAAACACATCCCAATATCTCAGACAAAGCCGTAAGGTTTCTGGGCTCGGCGTCGGAAAAACTGACTCCATGTATCCGTGGCACGATCAAAGTTTCGAAAGAGTGCCGTGAGGCAAAAGGACAAAACGCCACAAAATCTTGAGTTTTCTCTACTATCCTCGTACCTTTTTCTATCTCCCTTTCAACTAGGTCACAAAGAAGGCAGCGTCGGGTCGTGTGTTCGTAGTTTTCGAATCTGGTTGCTTCCAGCAAAACCCTGGGCGGGATAAAAGGAAGCCCTATGATTTGAAAATGCGGGTGGGCCAATGACGCGCCGCCCGCGGGACCCTGGTTACGAAAGACTTGGACATATTTAATTTCTTTTGAGTCATACATGGCCAATGTCCTGGCTTTTAGGACATTGGCGATTGAACCCAGTTGGCTTTCGCTGTATGAGCCTAAAGAGCCATTGTGTTCAGGAGACTCGACAATTACTTCGTGCATACCGATAGCGGGAATTTCCCAATACATGAAAGTATCGCTGGCTTTCGGCATATTCAGCAAACTTGCACCGGCTTTTTCCAAATCGGGCTCGGACATCTGTTCTTTCGGGGTGAGCGCGGGAAACTTGTTAGGCACTACTCTTACAGACCAACCCTCCGTATCCCGTTCGCCCGCTGTCCTAAGGGCAAACACTTCGGGCGGTGTCTTTGTTTCGTTTCCGGGGCAAAAAGGACAATTAGGGTCCTTTGACACTGTTGCGGAATCGTCTTTTTGCGCAGCCTTGAAATCAGATGGTCTTTTTGCCCTGTCAGTGGCAATAATGGCGTAATCACCTGACAATATGTCGTACCTTATTTCTGACAAATGTCCCCTTCCCTTCGGCTTTGTACAATGGAAGGGGTAGTTGCCTACCCCTTCTTTCACACTTTCAAATTGGCGCCGAATAGGCTACCTTGGCCCTTGTGATAGATGACCTTGGGACCACTGAGGAACGTTTCCTTGATAAAAGCCCCCCTGGAAGTACGAGGATGGGCCCATGCCCCCTTGCCCTTCTTGTTCGGTTCCTACGCTGCCCGCGCCTGTAGTCCAGGATGGAAGGTGACCCTGGGACATGCCGTAGTGGCTTACGCCCTGAAATTGTTGACCCGAAAATGCCTGCTGGGGCATGGGAGCGTAACCTTGCGGGCTTTGCCCCCAGTTTTGCGCCACTGATGAGGGGCCCATACCACCCGCGCCCTCTATTGCGTCCGACTGACTAAAGCCGATGTCCCCTGCCCCCCTTGTCCAGTTAGGCAAGTTGTGAGCCAGATGACTGCCTGCAACGCCGTAAGCCTGGGGTCCGCTTTGCTGCCATTGTTGTCCGCCGCCCATAAGACTCGACGGACCCATTCCCCTTGATCCTTCCCCTGCGGTTTTTTGGGTTCCCCTAGTCCACTGTGGCAAACTTGATTGCCCGAAATAGCCGGTGTTCTGGTTGCTAACGCCCTGACTCCAACCGGGCGCCTCCTGGTATTGGCCAGACCCGCCTTGCAGATAAAGGGATGGCCCCATACCTCGCTGGCCCTCTTGTTGTATTGGAGGTCCGGCTTGTGTCCAAGAGGGCAGATTGCTCTGCTGAAACCCCATTTGGCGGCCTTGATTGATGCCCGAACCCGCCTGGAAATTAACTTGACCCATTTGCTGTCCGCCGCCCCACCCGCTATGTCCTGTATGTTGCATCGGTGTTGGAGCAGAAAAGTGTCCCAGTTCATCTGGGTGCCTCATTTTGTACCAACCTCTCTTGTTTAGGTAGTTAAATGCTTGACTTAGAATGCCTCGAGCCTACTCGCGATATTCAGATGCTTTAAACCGTAAGCGATCCCTCTCCATCGGAAACGAATTGGAATACTGCCTCCTCGGCCCCATCCATGGCGTTTATATAAACTAAGTAGGTGTCGTTACCCATTACACACTGAAACTCCCAAGCCAAAGCCTCACGCCCCGCCAAAAGCGGAATAACCGCAAGCTTGCCGTCTCCTTGAACTTTCAGATCATTTCGAAGAACTTGTTTAGCTTCACTTTGTGTAACTAGTGGAGGCGGAATCTTACGGGATGACTGGTTGGTTCCGGTGAGGTAGCCGGATTGGTCAAAAGACAGTACGCTTCCGCCATCTAGACCTACCTCAACTTTTACCAAATCAGGGTACAAGCGCACTTCGCCGTATTCCGTCAGCGTAGCCACGGGCACGAAGGCAAATACCACCCTGCTCGCATCCGATGGGGGTTTACGCCAGCCTGTCTCCGCCATCTTGGGAAAACCTTTTGACTCCAAGAATGACACGGCTTTTTGCCTTGCTTTTTCTATTTCTTGTGTGGTTGTAGGACCTGGGCGGCGTGAATCAGTCGCCCACAAAACCAACCCCCCATGTTTTGTAACCGCAGTCGTTACCTCCGAGTTATCCGCCCTTTTTTGGGTAACTAAAAAGCATGGAATAGAACCATCGTTTTCTTCCACTCGCGCTGACTGAAAGCTGTCCCCGGCCATAAGAAAACCTTCCGCCGCGGACATAGCGCCGGCTCTATCGATGATAGTGCCGGGACTGGCTAACGTGGCGTGAGCCATGTTGGTATCTGAAAAGGGACCATCGTATATGGGCGAAGGTATGCTTTGGGTCGTGGTGTTAATCTCAGAAAACCCATCATTTAACCAATTGGCCTTTTGCACAGGTGAACTAATAGCGCGTACAGTCGACAGTAAGCGAGATAAGCCGACACCCTTATAAGACGCGTTGCCTGTAAGGGATGCTCTCATTCCCACATCCAAGAGTCCCCTGGCCAAATCTTTTACTGAATCTTCGAGCGCCAACAATTGCTGCCATTCGGTTTCGGCAATCTGTGAGCCTTTCGATGCTTTGTGAGAAAGGACTTGGCAATAGTCGCCTACTCTGGCTATAAACTGGCGGACGGCGGTTAAATCGGTGTCTGCCATACTAAGCTGAGATAGGCTTTCCGACGCAGCCTGAGAATGGGACCAGCAGTTCAATAGGAGAGCCGTCTGTTGGCCGGGGGTTGACGCTGCTCTAGCTTTTGCCATAGAAGCTTCAACGTTTTCAACGTGAGATATAAGACTGAACAAAGCGCGTTGTCTTACAGCTTCCATCTGCAAAGACGCGGCCTGCGCTTTGTGGTATTGGTTTATGCCAAATACCACCGCCAAAACGGTTACTAACCCAAGCGCCAAAATTCCTGCTTTTGCACTAGCCCTCATTTACCGCACCCCTTTTTTAAAGGCCTTCCTAGTAGGCGAACACATGGTCCCCAATCTGCAAAATGATGGGGCGGCTCCATATCCACGGGCTTACCGCCTTCGATGGGTTCCAGAAGAAAAGGGCTCCACCAGTAGGATCCCAACCATTGAGGGCAAGTTCCGCTGCCCTTACCTCTGTTTCTGAAGGGGACTGGCTCCACACGAAGCCGTTTGTAACCGATTCAAACGCGTCGGGTTCGTACATAACTCCTGCGATGGTATTGGGAAACTGGGGACTCCTGGTTCTGTTTATTACTACTGCCCCTACGGCTACTTGACCGGTAAACGGTTCACCCAAGGCTTCGCCCATAATAAGCCTGGACAAAAGGTCTAGTTCATCCCACCAGCTTTGTGGTGAGGCATACGCCCGCTGGGGCGGGGCCACAAGGGGCAGGCAATCAGTAGCCAAGCCCACAGAAAACAGGACTAACAGAAATGCGGCCGCGCAAGACACTAGAGTGAGCTTCTTCAACTATTTCCCCTCTTTCTAAGGCTTATCTCACAATATCTAGAATGCCTTAAAAGGGGAGTGAGTTATTCAAAAGGGGTTAGCGCCCTTGATAAAGGACGACGTTCGCGTTGTGTTCGGACAGGGTTTTGGCAAATGCGTGGGTACCGTCGTTTTTCGCCACAAAATAGAAATAATCTACGACATCAGGTCCTAGGACAGCTTCCAAAGAAGCGGCGCCGAAGCTGCAAATCGGGCCCGGCGGGAAGCCCGCGTTGCGGTAGGTGTTGTAAGGCGAATCAACTTCCAGCTCCTTCCACAGTAAGCCCCCTTGATATTTCCCTAACGCGTACATCACGGTTGGGTCCGCATCCAGCCTCATACCGATTGCCACGCGGTTAAGGTAAACAGCGGCTATAATAGGTCTTTCGTGGGCCGCGCGGGCTTCCCTCTCTACTATTGACGCTATGGTACACGCTTGGTGAGGTGTAAGCCCCGCCTCTCTGGATTTTTCCAGGAGTTCTTCAGTAAACACTTGAGATGTACGGGCGAGCATCATGTTTACTAGCTCTTCTTGGGTCGCGCCCTTTCTTACAAAGTAAGTATCAGGAAACAGATATCCTTCCAAGGGATATTTGGTGTTTTGAACCTCTTCCGGCATAACATAATCGGGGAGAAGTGACTCGTCCCGGGCCAACTCCAGAAAGCTTTCGGCGGGCCCAAAACCCGCCCCTTCCACCAAGTCCGCTATTTGCTCTACAGCTAAACCTTCCCTCACGGTGAGGGTAAGATATATCACTTGCCCTTCCACCAAGCCTTTTACAGCATTCCAAGCAAGGATACCGGGTTCAAACCGAAAGTCGCCGGACTTGATTTTGCCGTCCGCACCCATCAATCTTGCCAATACTCTGAAGAACAAGGGGTTCCTTATGAGTTTGTTTTCATATAAAGTATCCGCGACCTGCCGCGTAGAATACCCGGGTTCAACGGAAAATAGAACATCCGGCGAGTCTTTTGGCAAAGGGCAGGTAGATAAATAAGAGAACCCCAAGGCCCCCAAAAGTAAAAAACACAAAAATAGACCCGCGGCATAACGCTTTTTAGGGCTCATTATCCACCTGTATTTCGTAGTCTCCCAGGCCATCATCTATATCCATATCCTCGAAGGCTTTTAGTACCTTTTCCCACTCTTCGTCTTCGTCTATGGTAACTAGAACTCCTTGCCCGTCCCCTGTATCTTCAAGCTTGAGAATGACGATTTCCGGCTCAGGCAAGTCTTCTTCTTCAATTGGCATCAAAACAACATATTGGTTCTCCTCCACAAACAGTGAGTCAAACAGTATTCTAAACCTCGAACTTTTGCCTTCCTCATCTTCAAGCACAATAATATCGTCTTCGTTATCGGAAACCTCGTGGTCAAAATCCTCGATCTCGTCGTCTTTAGAAATGCGCACAGATTTCACAGCCTTTCAGATTCTAGTTCGTTACTGACAGATTTGAGCCGGCTAAGATATGTTTCCAGTATTAACACCGCAGCAACAGCGTCAATCACGGAGCGACGCCTCTTTCGGGTTTTCCCCAAGCCTATCATTTCCTTATGAGCCTGGGAAGTAGTAAGGCGCTCGTCGAGCAAAACCACGGGAAAGCCCGTTCTGCGCCTTAGTTTGGCGGCAAAGCTTTGCGCCCTTTTAGCGGCCGAACCCAAAGTGCCATCCATATTCTTGGGTAACCCCACCACAAATTCTTGGGCGCCGTGCTCTTGAGCCAAATCCATAAGCATATCTTGCAGTTGGATATCGCTTCTAAACTCCACAACCTTAAGGGGATGGGCGTACAAACCCATGGAGTCA
>CAYPVF010000007.1:3864-8916 GCA_964414105.1 uncultured Eubacteriales bacterium | reverse complement strand
TGCTCAGTTCTCTCGTTGCATTTATGCAGCCGTTCGAATAATTCATCCAACAATGTTGTATCAGTAGATTCTTCTATTAATTTAATAAGCTTTGATATATCTCTCGTAATCGCAATAATGCGTATGATTTTACCTTTTTGATCTGCCATTTTATCCCCTTACGGACACCTTTACACTACTTTTATGCAAAAATGCGGGCAGACTCTGGCGCAATACCCGCAAAACATACATTTTGATGAGTCTGGACGGGCTTTTCCGTCTTTTAAGGACATAGCGCCAAACCCGCAGCGCGCCACGCATAAACCACAACCCTGACACCAATCCGCTACCACAAGCTTGCGCTTTTGACGCTTACTGTCTACAATCTCAGGCTCTATATTCTGACCCGAAAAACATTCTAACGCAAACACAAGTTCAGAAAATGTGCGAATACCCAGGCAAACGCTATCCTTGTAAGGGAAATCTCTAACATAGGTTAACGCCTCCCAGGCGCGGCTGTACAAATGCCCGCCCCCTAAGGCTTTCATCAGGTAAATGCCCTTCCCCGTTTCACGCGCAAAAGCCAAAGCATCCTCCATATCTTGCCTTGCCCCGTCGACTATACCGAGCCCGTCCACGTTTAGAATGGCAAAAATAATATCTATTTCGTCACACATGGCGGCCGCCCTTACACATTGCACATAATGGGTGGATATCGAAGTAGCCCGGACCCGACCCAGGCTTTTGGCTTTGGCCAGTTCCTTTATGGCTTCACTATGGCCCTTCAAGGTAAGGCCCGATTCTTGTTCGTGCAAACCGAAGATATCTACAACATCGCGCCCCAAACCACGCCTGTAAGCGTCGAGACTTTGGTTCATAGTGGTTTTGTCGTAAGCGTAACTCCTGCCCGCGATGATGGTTTCAGGTGACTGGGCTATTTGTTTCAAGTAAGGATAAACATTATAAAAATCGGCGGAGTCAAAGAAATTCACACCCATACCAAAAGCTTGCATTATGAGCATTTGGGTTCTTTTTAAAGAAAGGCCGCCGAGATGGGGGCCAAAGCCTAAGGCGCCCATAGAAAGCTCGGAAACTACAATGCCTGTGTTCCCCAATTCTGCCATTTGCACCAGTTGATCGCTGCCTTCGATGGGCCCCTCCGCTTGAAGGGGCCGCTTTTTCTTAGTTAATGGGAACTAGCCTTCCGGCAAGTTTTTTCATAACATCGGGCATCGTGGTGTATTCAAGGGCATCCAGACTTAGTCTGTGAGGTTCGAAGGGACCTAGGGAGCGCAGATAATCCGCCAATTCGTTGGCCAATGCTCTGGCTCTGTCATACGAAACATCGGCAAAAAAGTCTTGCGGGCCAATGAGCATGCCCTGGCAAATTTGGAAACCCAAGCCTATGACTCTTGGTGGCCCGTCAAACCTTGTGGGATTGCTTTGCTCCACACTCACGGGCATTAGCGGGCCGTGGTGTGAGCCCCTCATCCAGCCGGCCACCAAGTGGGGTCTGGCGAATGGTTCCAGGGCTTCTCCTACAGCAGGCATGCCGCTTTGGCATCGGACTATACAAACCGGATCGTCCTTGCCTACATAACGGCCGGCCAAAAGGTTTAGCTTCTCCGTGGATGACGACGCCGCAATTTCGCCGCTGGTTCTGGAATAGATTCTCTTGATGCAATAGCGGCTTGGCGCTCCGATAAACACCAGCAAATCGTAAAGCTCTTCCGGGGCGTGGAACACAACTTTTTTGTTCTCCATCAAATCGTGTACCTCGAAATCGAATCCTTTGTGCATTTTGGGGTCGATGCAAAGCCCAGGAGTGTTGAAAGGATCGGCGAACATTTTGTAAAGCGGCAAATTCCAGGCGCCGGGTTCAGTTTTATCGGCCATAAAAATGATGACAGGTTCAGATTGTCTTTCCTCAAATTCCATTTCCGCCACTCCCGGGCCCAAGCCCTTTATGTTGCCCGAAAAAGAATCAGAGAGAAGATCTTGGCCTGCCCCATAAAGCTTAAGCTTTCTAGCCACCTTAGTGGCCTCCAAAAATGTATCCCATGCCAGCTTGTGAACCTCTGTGTTATCTGTACCTTTTTTGTGGGTCATGATGAGTTCCATATCATCCCCAACGTGCGTGACATAGGAATCCACCAGAAACTCGCCATGTTTGGCAAGATACTCTCTAGCGGTTTCCATCAGCTCAGGGTGAACGCTCGAATGGCCGACGAAACCGCCTACGTCCGCTTTGATAACGGACAAAGTGATCTTTGACACTTGTGCTGCCCCTCCCAGTTAATTGATGGAAGACCAGATGCAAAACTTGGCAACATTTCTCCTCCGGGGTCAAAATGTCCTGCACTGCCAAGAAAACATCATTCCTGTACAATTCTACGCCTTCGCCACAATAAAGACAAAAACATACCCGCCACAAACCCTCCTATGTGGGCCCACCAAGCGACTCCGCCCTGGGCTTGGATGCCCAAAGACGCCACACCGGAGAAAAGGTTGGTTAAAAACCACAGAAACAAAAATACGATGGAAGGCACTTCAATTAAGGGCAGAAAGAAACCAATGGGAATCAGGGCCAGGACCCGAGAACGAGGAAAATTCACAAAATAAGCGCCTAATACCCCTGCTATTGCGCCGCTCGCGCCCACTGTGGGCACTAACGAAAACGGGTCGGTCAATATGTGCGCCGCAGAAGCCGCAATGCCGCCAACAATGTAAAACAGCAAATATCGGCCGTGCCCTAAAATATCCTCTACATTATCGCCAAAGATGAAAAGATAAAGCATATTGCCGGCAATATGAACCCAGCCCATATGAACGAATAAAGATGTTACAAGGCCAAAAATGCCCGATGTTTGGGCAAGTTGGACTGATGTGAAACGACCCGGGTTCGTGATGACGGCGGGAACAACACCAAAGCGAATGGTGAATTCTTGCAGACCCGTATTGGTCAGGGAAAGCTCGTATAAGAATACGCCTATGTTGGCAAGGATAATTGCCCAGTTTACGAACGGCGTACCTCGTGTCCTTTGATTATCTCTCAGGGGTATCAAGATGCTGAATCCTCCGCTCTGCCTAAAAAGTTTGCCAAACACAAAGTTTCAAAAGCCAAACCATAATATTTGGTGGTAACTACAAGAAGCATTCTTCCACCCGCGGCTTTAAAGAAACTTTGCTTAAACAAAGCAGGCGACTCCAGCATATGGAAAGCCCAAAATGGTTCTCAACTTACAGCCGGTAAGCCCCTACATAAGACCTGATGAGTTCTTCCAGAATCTCATCTCTTTCCACTTTCCTTACCAAACTGCGAGCGCTTTGGTGACTGGTAATATAGGTCGGGTCACCCGACAAGAGATAGCCTGCGATTTGGCTCACAGGGTTGTGGCCTTTTTCTTCTAGTGCCATGTAGACTTTAAGAATGATGTCCCTAGTAGCCGTCTCTTTATCTGGGCTAACTTTAAAAAACCTTGTTTCCTCAAATTCAGCCATTCCCAAGTCCCTCCAGTATCGTCAAGATTCTACGCGCCGGCCTTAAATCCTGTAGGCTTCCATTAAAAGCCTGGCGGCCTCATCTGTAGCGAGCTCGATTGCCCTTTCGATGTTCTCGGGAGACTTACCGCCGGCTTGTGCCAGATGACGTTTCCCACCGCCGGAGCCGCCAAGATGGGAGGCGCCTTTTCTTACAATGGAAACAGCGTCTACGCCTTTATCTGCTTCCGGCTGCGCCACCATGACCAGCAAAAAGGGTTTTTCTTGCTTGACCGATCCCATTATCGCTACGGAACAGCCTTTTTCTTTCAGAAGATCTCCCAACTCTCTGAGTTCCCCCTGGTCTAGAGTATCTTGACGGGTAAAAGCGACCTTTCGGTTCCCGGCTTTTTCAACAGTAAGGCAATCATCGAAAAGTTCTTGAGAAAGCGCTCTAATTTGATGCTTCTTTGCTAGCGATGCTTGTTTTTCGAGTTCGCTCACTGTGTGTAAAAGCGACTCTATCCTTTGGGGCAATTCCCCATAAGGGATTCCCAGTTTTCCAGAAAGAGAAGACACGACCCCAATATTCTGCCTAGCTCTTTCCAGAGCGGCCTCACCGGCTACGGCCTCAATTCGCCTTACCCCCGCCGCCACCGCTGTGTCCGAAACGATCTGAACCTGTCCTATTTCACCTGTCCTTCTTACGTGTGTCCCGCCGCAAAGCTCTTTGGAAAAACCTGAGACTTCAACAACCCTCACAGTCTCCCCATATTTTTCGCCAAACAAAGCAGTGGCATCGCTTTTACGGGAGTCCTCCAAAGACATTTCCTCAGTCGTGACTGGTAAATCGGACATAATCGCGTGGTTCACAATGTCTTCAATCTGACGAATCTCCTCTTGGGACAAAGGGCCATTATGGTGAAAGTCAAATCGTAATCTGGAACTTTGAACCAACGAACCGCTTTGCTGCGCGCGTTCTCCCAGAATCTCTTTAAGAGCTTTGTGGATGAGATGGGTGGCCGTATGATGTCGCATGCATCCGAGTCGATTTTTCGGTTCTGCCACAGCCATAATTGACTGGCCGGTCATTATTCCCTGCCTTGTGGCTCTTATTCGGTGAAGAAACACCCCTCCCGGGGCAGTGTGTACCGACAGAACTGAAGCCGCGTCCACAAAATCTTTTTCTGACGGGGAAAAAAGGCGAAATACACCGGTGTCAGATTCCTGCCCACCGCTTTCCCCGTAAAAAGGAGTGGCATCCAAAACTACCGCGGCTTCATCCCCGGGCATGACTTCTGTCACTATTGAACCGCCGCTTATGATGGCCAAAATCTTGGCTTCCGCCGACAGACTGCCGTACCCAAGAAATGTCGTTGCCGGAACCGCCTTGAGAACTTCTGAAAGTATAACCCCATCACCCAACTCATCTTGGCGATTCTTTCTGCTGCGTTCTTTTTGGATGGCCATGGCTTGCTCGAATCCGGGTACATCGACCTCCAAGCCCGCTTCTCTCGCCATGTCTTTGGTTAGGTCTATAGGGAAACCGTAAGTGTCGTGAAGGGTGAAAAGCTCCTCGCCTGTCAACTCTTT
>CAYPVF010000007.1:0-3854 GCA_964414105.1 uncultured Eubacteriales bacterium | reverse complement strand
GCAGAACAAATGCGTCATTGCCTGTAAGGCCGGGCAGTCTGTCTTCAAGCGCCGAAGATATCATGAGACTTGCCCGCTTTTGGCCTTCTTCCAATGTATTTTGAAACCTGGTCTCGTCCTCGGTGAGAAGCGTTCTAATGTATTCTTCTTCTTTTTTGAGTTCCGGGTAAGCGCCGCCCATGATATCCACGACCACAGGCACCAAACTTCCAAGGAAAGGCCTATGGATGCCAAGCACCTTGCCAAACCTTACGGCCCTTCTTAAGATCCTTCGCATAACGTAACCGCGCCCGTCATTGGATGGCCGCACTCCATCGGATGCCAGGAATACACATGTGCGAACGTGATCCGCTATCACCCGGTAAGGAAATACGGAGACATTTTCTTTAGATTGCGCAATTTCCTGTATTTCGGCGATGATGGGTATAAATAGGTCGCTGCCATAGTTGGTGTCAGCCCCCTGCAACAAGGATGCCACCCGCTCCAACCCAAACCCCGTGTCGATACTGGGTTTGGGTAAAGGTGTCATCCTTCCTTCTTCATCGCGCATGTATTGCATGAATACAAGATTCCATATCTCCAGCCAACGGTCGCAATCGCATTTTCCCAACTGACATTGGGGGCCGCAACTGGCTTTCTCCCCTCTGTCAATTATGATTTCTGAACAGGGTCCGCAGGGTCCGGTATCGCCCATGGACCAAAAATTGTCCTCATCCCCCAAACGAACTATTCGGCTGGGCGGAACATTGGCCACCTTTTTCCACAGTTCGAAAGCTTCGTCATCGTCTTTGTATACTGTTATCCAAATTTTATCTTTTGGGAACTCCAGTACTTTGGTCAGGTACTCCCACGAAAAGCATATAGCCATTTCTTTGAAATAGTCCCCGAAAGAAAAGTTTCCCAACATTTCAAAAAATGTATGATGCCTACCCGTGAAGCCCACGTTGTCCAAATCGTTGTGTTTGCCCCCGGCCCGGACGCACTTTTGCGCAGTGACGGCCCTTTTGTACGAACGTTCTTCGAACCCGGCAAAAACGTCTTTGAACTGTACCATACCCGCGTTTGTAAAAAGAAGGGTAGGATCGCCGTAAGGGATTAAAGAAGAGCTGGGAAGCACAACGTGATTTCGGCGCGCGAAAAAATCTACGAACGACGACCTTATTTCGCTCGAACTCATGCGTTTTCCCAAACTTTGTTCCATTTAGCCCACCCCATCCGGCGAATACCTTGATATTTCGTTTTCGATAACCTGTTGCACTTCTTGTACCAGGTTCTCCAAAGGAATAATACTGGTGTTTTGGTCTCGGCGAAGCTTGAATTCCGCGCCCCCATTTTTCAAACTGCGCTCGGATACGGTTACCCGTATAGGCATCCCAAGCAGGTCCGCGTCGTTAAACTTTATGCCTGCCGATTCGTCCCTGTCGTCGTATAACACCTCAATACCTTTTTCTTCAAGGCATGAGTACACTTTTTCGGATTGGCCCCGCACTTTGTCTGACATTCCCAAGGACACTAAATGAACTTGATACGGGGCCACGCTCATAGGCCAGATTATGCCGCGTTGGTCGTGGTTTTCTTCGACGACGCACGCCAAAAGCCGCCCGACGCCCATTCCGTAACAGCCCATAACCAAAGGTTTTGCAGCACCTTTTAGGTCTTGGAAATTGGCTCCCATTTTTTCAGAATATCTTGTACCCAGTTTAAAGGTGTTACCGATTTCCACGCCTCTTTTGACTGTGAGTTTACTGTCACAGACGGGGCATGGGTCTCCTTCCCTTGCGGCCGCAATATCGCAAGTCAGAAACGCGTCAAAATCTCTTTTGGGCACTACATTTTCAAGGTGAAAACCTTCGCGGTTGGCGCCTGCGACGTATTTGCGGCCCTCTATAAGACTGTTGTCTGATATAGTCTTTATCCCAGTAAGCCCTACAGGCGACATGTAGCCTTTTATAAGGCCTAGCGATTCAAGCTCCTCCGGTTCTGCAAATCGAACTTCGGTTACCCCAAGGTGGTTTGCGAGCTTCGTCTCATTCACGTCAAGGTCTCCGCGAATAACGACCATATACGGTTTTTCCTCGGCCACGTATACCATTGTTTTAATAGTGTCTTTGGAATCGATGCCCAAAAACTCTCCCACCAAAGAAATCGTGTTCTTCCCCGGAGTAGGGATGAACTTGGGTTCAAGTATAGTCTGATCCTCATTTTTGGGCGTGTATTGCTTGTTTATGGTGGCAGTATCCCTGTTGGCAGCGTAACCGCATTCGGCGCACATCAAAAGAGTATCTTCCCCATACTGGGTGGGGTACGTAAACTCGTGGGCATTGGTACCGCCCATCATACCTACATCGCCCAAAACCTGGACAACGGGAACCCCGCAGGAACGGCAAATTCTAAGATACGCCTCACACATAAGGGGATAATATTCATCAAGACCTTGGTTATCCCCGTGAAAACTGTAGGCGTCTTTCATGATAAACTCTCGGACTCTTATAAGCCCGGCCCTAGATCGGGGCTCATCGCGAAACTTCGTCTGAATATGGTAAACCACCAACGGCAGTTGTTTGTAGGAATCGATGTTTCGCCTTGCCAGGTCAGTGACAGTCTCTTCGTGTGTCATGGCAAGAACCATATCTCTTCCGGATCGGTCCTTCATACGTATCAATTCGGGCCCTACGCCGTACCAGCGTCCAGACTCTTGCCACAATTCGGCCGGATGGACTACGGGCATGTTGAGCTCTTGTCCCATGATTCTGTCCATCTCGCGCCGCATGATATCTTCGATTCTTCGTACACTTTTCCACGCAAAGGGCATGTAGTTGTATATGCCCGCGGCCACTCGCGAAATCAAACCTGCTCTCAACATTAGGCTATGAGAAGGCAGCTCGGCTTCGGCTGGGCTTTCTCTAAGAGTTTTTCCAAACCTTTGTGACATTCGCATAGGGGTACCTCCAATGCCTGGATAAAGCCTCCAAGGTTAAGCAGATTATACTCGCCATGTATTTGAGGGTCAATTTCCCAACTCGATGCCCATTAAGTCTCTCGCTGATATTTTCTTTTCGATGCGATTTAGAAACAAAAACCCGAAGCTGGCCACAAAACGCATGGCGGCGCAGGCCATAAATGCCCAAAAGTAACCCAGAGCTTCTAGTAGACCCACACCAAGCATGGGTGCAAAGATGGCGGAAGCATTAACGGCGGTGGTGTAATAAGCGATGTAAGTCGCTTTGTTTTTTTCCGGGGTTACCTCGAGCAGGGTGTTAAAGAGAGCAAGATTCACCCCAGAAAACACTGCTCCCGTAAGCAAGCTGAATAACGCGACTGTGGCCAGGCTTTTGGAAAATCCGTAAGCCACGGGCACGATGAAAATGAACACACTGGACATAAACAAAGTGGCAAGGTTCCCGCGTTTATGCATTTGCCTTACCCAAAAACCGTAACCCACCAAGGAACCGCTTGTATTGGCTAAGCTCAGAAGGCTAACCCACATGTTATTAGCGTGAAGAACCCTAGTCTCGTACAAAGTGAATAGGGGCCAGGGCGTTTGCCACGACATATAAAACGCTAAAGAGGCCAAAGTGTATCGTAAAAAGGGTCCGTGCTTCAACATCTTCGACAGGCTTTCGGCTTTGGGTGCGGGTTCATGGGCCGGTGAAGAAAGATCGCCAGGCGATTCGTGGATTCTGTTTAGAACCCAAATCTCCAAAAGTGTAAGGATAAAAGCAAAGGTGAAAGCAACCTGGTAGCCCAAGGGAAACCCAATAATATCGATCATCCTGCCCGCTAAAACTACGACAATAGTACCTACCAAACCCATAAGCCTATTCCTATCGGCAAAAGCCTGAGCCCGCCTGGTC
>CAYPVF010000006.1:11598-31864 GCA_964414105.1 uncultured Eubacteriales bacterium | reverse complement strand
GGTAGCAACAGAGCCCACCACGCCTCTTAACAATGCGGACCAGGGTGGGACTTTTCTTTGACGGAGGTTTCGTGAAGACGGATAAATCCTCGAAAAAACCAATGACATTTGTAGAACAAGTCCAGTTTTTGCGGTTGAAAGGGCTTGTTATTGACGACGAAGACTTGGTGGTGTCTGTACTGCAAAGTACCAACTTCTGTCGACTAAATGCCTACTTGGCTACGTGCAGGGGTACGGATGGTACGTGCAGCGGTGCCACGTTTACGGATATTTACAGGTTATATCTGTTTGATCAAGAACTACGTAACCTTGTTCTACCCGTGTTAGAAAACATTGAAATCGCTTTCAGAACTCATATAGCCTACTTGATTGCTCACAAATATGGTGCCCTTGGTTATCGAAATTGCCACAACTTCAAAGATAAAAAGTACTGCAAATGCATGCTGCAGGACATAAAAAAAGAAATCCATCGAAGCGACGAGTTATCTACGACCTGTCATGAATCTTGCTACGGCGAACCATTCCCAGTTTGGGTTGTTGTGGAATTGATGTCCTTTGGCGTCCTGTCAAAAATGTACGCCAATCTTTTAGATGGGGATAAGGATAGAATAGCCAACGAGTACTACAATACAAAAGCCAATTTTGTTGAAAGCTGGCTTCATTCTTTGTCGACTTTGAGAAACATATGCGCTCATTATGGGAGGCTATACGACCGAAGGTTAAGAATCACCCCAAAGTTATTCAAGGCGGACGCCAAAAAGGGTATTCGAAATGATACGGTATTTGCCGACCTTATTATCGCCGGCAAGCTGTCGCGGGCTGAAAATAGGTGGGGACATTTTGTGACTAGGCTTGCAGCTTTAGTTGAAAACTATGAAATGGTGAAATTAGAATACCTGGGCTTTCCCGAAGATTGGGAAAGTATATTAAGACAACCACAGTACCGACCGTGTTTGTAACCATCGTTTGCACGTGCCTTAACAACGTTTGCCGAACAACTCTACGGTGAACAGGCGCTCAGAGCCCTAGAAATTGGCACCATAGTTAAACGTGTACTGAGAGCCGTAAGGATTGATATGCTTACGGCTTTGTTTGTCGAAAACCCCTTTTCCTTATTGCCGGCATAGACACAAGGCAGGTTTTGCCTTCACCATAATGAATAGTAACCGTAAGCAGCAAACAAAATTCCTGACTTGGCTATAGTGGCTGCCATCAAAATTAGGCCTGGAAAAGGTGAACCAAATGGACGCAGGCAACGCTGTTGCGGGAAGAATCTCACAGCTTATCGGTCGGCTTACTGTGGCACTTGCTGATTGACGTGGATAGATGCCATACTAACGAAACTGTTCGACAATTTAGGAGGGTCTAAAGTGGACAAATTCCCTATTTCGGACGATCAAGGGGAACAAGATGTTTGGCTAATGGCGCAACGTATGGCCTTGCTTTATTATCATATGGCAGAAGCCATATGCGCACGTTTAGGCGAGGCAGAAGGAGAGAAATTGGTGAAAGAAGCCGTGTGGGCATACGGCGAATCGTGTGGCCAACTTGTACGTGACGGGGTCTTGGAGCTTGGTCTCCCATTGGAAGCCGCCAATTACCGAAAGGTGCCGGACTTGCCATCCAAAGGCTGGCGTAATGAAAGCGATGGGCAGGCGGCAACCACTTTCTGTCCTTTGGCCGCAGTTTGGAAGAGACTAGGCGCTGAACGGCTCGGAAGGATATATTGCTTTGTCGATCAGGCGAAGTTTCATGCCTACAATCCGGAGCTAGAAGTTACCCATACAAAGAACGTGCTAGACGGGGATGATCATTGCATCATAGACGTGCGCAAGAAGGCTGACGTGCAACCTTAATTTCAGGGTTTTGCCGCGGTTGTTCTAGGGTCGTTTTTGTGGTGGGAATTGGGTCACAGGGACGCCAAGCGCATCCAAACAGATGCGAGTTATAGGGTTCCTATAGCATCTCAGATATGTGATTTTGTCGTTGCATATTTGAGATGTATTGCCTTTTACATAAACGACTGAAAACCTGATTCATGGGATATGGGACGTGATCCCGTCAAGTTGCCCGGCGAGAAAGCAGAGCAAGATCGCAAGGGTTGATAGTACTTGAGTTTTGGACGGGTATACACAGACAAAACCTTCGGTTGATTCCACTGGGTAGAAATGGTATTCTTGTGTTGAACACTATTCATGACGGTAACATCCACGACACCGAATCCAGCCATCCAATCGCGTTTTGGGCTACCAGGCGGCATCTTGTCACATTCGTCCAATTACCTTTTTCAGAAAGCTAAATCCCCAATATCCATTACCGATGAAGTTTCACCAACTAACCGCGCCTAGCGGTAGCCGGACGAGTATGCGGTTTCAATCTTCTACCACAGTGTTCACTGGATTATGGCGTCTTGACAGCAAACTTTTGCAGTGCTGTTTGGATAGCCAAGTACAAAGGGGGATGGAGAATGAAAGAGAAAGCACCGGTTTTTGGACCAAAGGTGACATGGCCCGATGAAAAAGCTATGGCTAGGGCGGAAGCTAATGTCGAGAGTTTCGCATTGTTGAAGAAGGAACAGGACGCGCGGATGAATGAGCTACCGGAACCAGCCGACTACGATAGGCTGCCGTTATCATGGCACCAAGAGAAGGTTCGCCAGCTCAAGTCGGAAGCGCGAGAACGAGGTGTGGACGGCGGCATCTTCCTCACTAATAGATGGAACATGATTTACGCAAGTGGGTTTATCCACACAACTACTGAGCGGCCTTTCGCTTGCTTCTTTCCAATGGACCAAGAAGACGGATGCATTTGGTTCTACCCTCACCTTGACGACGACATGGTTAAATCGTGGTGGTGTACTGAAGGTTTTGGATACTTTGATTTCCACCATGCTGAGGGTGGGGATGTGAATAAGGGCAATGTCGTTCAAGGCGATACCATGAGCGTTCACAAATGGTGGGGCGACATTCTTAACAAGTTGGGTTACGGAAACAAGACCATCGGAATAGATGTGGGCGGTTTGGCCGAAGCCGGAATCATGCCCGGCCACGAGAATGCAAAACGACTAGATATGTTCGGAGAATACCCGACGCCCAAGAGTTTTCGACCCGCAGGCGGCGCCTTTGGCACAATGGCTTCCGCGATGCCGGAGGCTCAGTTTGTGGATGTCGCCGACATTTTGACTAAGCACAGAATGGTTAAAGACGAAGCAGAGAATGCGCTCACCCAGCGAGCCATGAACTACTTTTCTGAAATTCACGCGTTTGCCCGCAACTATATTTTGGAGAAGGGTATCGGTGTGTTGGACTGGGAAGTGGGAAACGCTTCTGTAGTTTGGGGCATGCACCGTATCATGCAGGACATCAGAAACACCGGCTATCCTCATCAAGCAGTGGGCATCCAGGTTGGAGTAGGGGTGCGAGCAGGACTGCTGAACGCTTACCCGCATCCAAACCAAATAAGGTGGGCGGAAGTTAAGCCCGGCGATTCAATTCAAATCGCGGGTGTGGTTCGCATTGGCGGTTACGGAGGAGAGCAGTATCGTTCCTACTTGGTCGCGCCGTGGACCGACTGGCAGAAACACGTGTGGGATGTTCACACAGAAACCTACTACATCCAAGCAAGGGAGTCTTGGGCGGGGAATACCTGTTCTAATGTTGCCAAGGCTGTCCACGACTGCCAAGTGAAGAATGGAGTGGCCCACCTGGTGTATCACAGACCCGGACATGGGGAGGGCATGGAAGGCCATCAACCTCCATACCAGGCGTTGGGTGATTATACGGTAATGCAAAAAGGTATGCATTTCTCTAACGAGCCGGGGCTATACGACCCTGAACACGGGTTTGGGTTCAACCACGGAAATAACATATTGGTTTGGGATGGGAAGGGGCTTCAAATGGGAACGGCTCCCTGCGATTCCCAATGGAATCTCCTGAAACTGTAACGGGTACCAAAGTATCCACGATAGAATGCCGCGGGTCGTTTTCGGCCTGCGGCTTTCCAAACTATACGTGGCAGTTATGAAGTTCAAAACGTGGTCGTGTCAACAATAAATCGCTCTATCCCAAAAGCGTTTATGGGTAACCGCAGAAAGGAAGTCAGCACCAAATTCATTGCTGGTTGACGCACATACAATCCCGGGAGAACTGTTATTTTGCGGAAAGTTCACAAGCGTTTCCCCGGATGAAGCGATTCCAATCGGCTTGAAGTGCTTGAATGCTTCATCATAATATTCCATGACCTTTTTGTTAAATTCCCCTTGATTTGCGGCATTCCCGCCCACTATGTAAACTGCATCATACAGAACAGGCAATTTCGTCTTGATTGTCTCCTCAATCTTTAACTGATTGCCGTCACTTGCGGCTACATAGCCCAGCTTTGCTCCAATGGTATCAATGAAAACACCACTGGTTGCCAGTAGGTTCAGCACATTGGAAACCTCAGTATTGTCGTATCCGTCTCCTATCAAGACAGCAACTTTTTGTGTAGCTGCGGAGTGGGGGGTATTCACCATACTAAGCGTGGGTGAATTTCTTGTTTCATCAACGTGTGTTCCCCGAGGCCTTTTGACCCCCAGATTATCGGCGAAAGTGTTTGCCATATCTGTATCCACATTCACCCACATATCCACGTTCTTCTGTCTTACATCTTTGCTTTTAACATACTGGAGGTGGTAGATAAACGTGTCAACGAGATCCTTTTGCTCAAATGGCGCTAAGCTATTCCAAAAAAGTCGTGCTTGCGAAAAGTAGTCACCGAAAGAACCGCTTGGGAATTCCCTTGTAACATTGCCTTCCACACTTGACGGGAAAAATTCATATCCATCGTTTCCAAACGATGTTTCTGCGGGGGTGTTGTCAGCAAGCGCATTTTCGTGAAAGTTTTCTTTGTCTTTATCGATACGGTATTTTGAATGGCCATCCCGGTGATTGGTGTTTACTTCGCATATTGGTCTGTTTACCGGGATTTCGTTGATGTTTGCCGTTCCAAGCCTGTGATAATCTGTATCGCGGTACGCAAATGCTCGCCCCTGCAAAACAGGGTCGTTTGAAAACTCAATGCCGGGCACAAGGGTTGCGGGATCAAACGATGATTGCTCCTCTTCCGCAAAAAAGTTGTCCACCAACCGATTCAAGGTAAGCTTTCCTATTATCTCGGCGGGAATTGTCTCTTCAGGCCAAAGCTTGGTCGCATCCAGAACATCAAAATCGTACTTGAATTCATCTTCCTCAGGAATCAACTGTACCCCCAAATCATATTCAGGGAACATGCCCTTTTGAACAGACTCGACCATGTCTCTGCGGTGGAAGTCTGGATCTATTCCCCCGATGATATTAGCTTCATCAAGTGTTATGGAATGAACACCAAGCCGAGGTTTCCACACGAATCTGACAAAAGTAGATTTGCTTTCAGCGTTCACAAGCCTAAAAGCGTTGATGGGGTAACCTTCCATCATACGCCAACTCCTGGGTCGTGCCCGTAAAGACATAAGCCACATGACCATATGCGCGGATTCTTGGTTGCTGGCAACATAATCCCAAAAATCATCGTGGGCAACTGTTGCTTGTGGAATATCGCTAATTGGGTTGGGTTTAACAGCATGTGTTACATCCATGAATTTCATGGCATCCGCGAGTATAAACACTGGAAATTGGAGCGAGAGCATATCATAGTTTCCTTCTTGTGTGTAGAATTTAACCGCAAAACCGCGTATGTCTACTGCTGTATCTTTCGAGCCTTTGCTGCCAATAAAGTTTGAAAAACGGGTGAAAACGGGTGTACGGGTACCGGGTTTCTGCAAAAAACCGGCGACAGTATAATCCTGCATGGATTTGGTCAGTTCAAATTCTCCGTACAGACCAAAACCGCGGGCATGAACCACCTTTTCTGGAATACGCTCGCGATTGAATCTAGATTGCTTTCTAAAAAAATTCGTATCCCTTAGCAATAACGGGCCTCTTTTGCCGGCCCTCAGACTTTGGCGGTCATTACTGATTTTATAGCCCGAATCGCTTGTCATTGTTTTGCCTTCACCGGTGTTTTGCGCGTGATATTGTTCGATTTGACTGCTTTTCATATTCGTATCAGGCCTAGCTTGTTTCTGCTTATTATTCACGGTTGAACTCCCCCTCGATCGATATACTTAAAATCTGCACATTGCTGAAAGCTCCCATTCATAACGAACAGATTTTGGACAATAAAGGGGACCCATTCCTTGACGGGTAGGGCGGTGGAAAATATCCTTAGTCGGTGGGGGTACATCGTGATTGAGGAGGTCGTCAACTTGCTTTTCGTTTGCTACCCTAAATGCACAACCTGTAAGAAAGCCAAAACTTACCTTGATGAAAAGGGCGTAAAATACGATTGGCGTGATATTAAAGAGTCCAACCCAACTTATGATGAACTGAAAAAGTGGCTAGGGAAGAGTGGCTTGCCTATAAAGAGGTTTTTTAACACAAGCGGACAGGTTTACAGAACGCTTAACTTGAAAGACAAAATAGAGTCAATGACAGAAGACGAGTGCCTCCATCTCCTTTCTACGGACGGGATGTTGGTGAAACGACCGATCCTAGTCAGCGACAATTTTGTGTTGGCCGGGTTCAAAGAGAAGGAATGGGAGGCTGCGTTCGCGTCCGATAAAGAGGTGTAGATAGCCATCAGCAAGCTGTGAAGAATTGTTGGAAGGCTTGACTTCTAGCAGGTGGTCACCCCGTCAATTCTGCGGACGACGCTGTTTGTGTATGCAGTGAAATGTTTGAGCCAGAAACCATAAGCGCTGGGGTTGAAACTCTCGAAATCCACGCCCAGCAGCGTATAGCCTTCGGTCCTGAGAGTATTCATCAAATAATAAAGCAGGTCGGTGAATAATCCTGTGCCGCGATATTCAGGGAGCAGACACGCGCCGCAGATGTCCATCATATCATTTGAACCACAAACGAAATTTTCGCCACGTTCCATGATTTCAATATATCCGATGATTTTGTCAGTATCGTTGACTGTGAAAACTCTTGAATTACGGTGATTCACAATATTTATGGCATCCTGTCCGTTGGTTTGCGGGTACCTCAAAAAACACGGAGACTTGCCAAGATGATGATTCAATATATTGCGAAGTGCCGTCGTATCGGCGGCATTTTCCTTTGGCAACTCCGAAAAGCAGTATTTCTGTGTTCTTATCGGCGTTTCATTATTTAACGAACATATGGCATCGATACACCTAAGCCCAAAACCATATTTGAAAAATCCGCAAATCGCTTCACTTTCGTGTGCATACAGCGTTATTGCATGACTGACTGCTCCTGCCGCCACCCATTTTTCAGCCGCCGCCTGGTAAAGCTGTTTATAGATTGTTTCTTTGTTACCAACGACGGCATGAGCATGAAGCGGTGACCAAATCCCTTTAACACCTGTTGTACCAAAAGCATTGTCAAACGGAGAAACCGAGCATAGATACCCCAGCATTTCGTCACCATCAAAAGCAGTAACACCCATGTTATTGTCGGCAAATTCGGTCAAGTTGGGTATGTTTGCTATAGGAGGTAGAGCAGTAACAAAGGTCCGCTCCTCCTCATAATTTTGCTTGGCGAGCTCCCTCGCTTGCTCTAAGTGGGAATGCGTAAAGTCAACAAGTTTCATTTCCGTTTTCCTCTTAGCCTTCTTAAGTTTTGCTTCTTTCTTTAAGCTAGGTTAGCACCAGATTCGGCTGGATAAGGTCCAGCATTGGCAATCCTTTCGGCGTAATGAGATGAATATGTATTCCCGCCCAAAATGACTACAGGGAGATCCACTTGCTGAAGTTCGTAAATCAACTCTTCTTCTGATTTTATCATAGCCCGGGCCCAAATCTCGCCAATTGGTGAAATTCGAACTACTTACGATATCGATATTCAGCCATAGTCTTCCTTCGCAAGTTCCGGCCCCTTAACTATCCGCTCATAAGCGAACCAGTCTTCATATTGCCCGCGAGCCCCATTGAAAACACCAGTTGTGATAATGTTGTCGTTGATCTAGGCGAGGTTGAGATTTTTTGTATTTTCCTCAGGTGCTGAGCAACTAACAAACGAGGCTGGCAGTAGCAAAGCGAGAAGAAACGCCAGCATTCCCCTTATTTTGTTCCTCCTTACAGTGCTCATTAATTTGCCTACGTTTGTTTGACATTATATGTGACATTGTATCGTAGCAAAGTTTTTAACCAAATTCACACCCGAGAATGAGGATGGGAAGTGAAATGATTGTCCCGTTGGTATTTTTGCGGAAGCTCGGGAGCTACTTCTCCCGGCCCATGCTGATACTTTTACCGTAACCCGCCGCCAATGCTGCGAATTTCACTAGCACCTTGCCGACACGCTGATATTTTCATCGCACCCCGCTATCAGGTGCTGAAAATTTCAACGCCATCCCGGCACCAGGCTGATATTTCCACCACAAGCCACGGCCAACGCTACAATTTCATCAGCACCTAGCTGACATGCTGATATTTTCATCGCAACCCACCGCCTCTCCAGCGCCTGGGTCATCTCTTCTGTGGCCATTTGTACCAACGAAAAGCAAAATGGCTGCCAAACCGAGCCGAACTCACTTTGGAAGAGTGTGAATTTGAAGCTGAAACGGCAAATTGGCTGGTTTGCGAGCGTCTCGGCTGTGAAAAGCCCAAGTTAGCTTAAAACCCTTGCATTTTCTCCGCGCATGCTGTATATAATCGATATATACAGTTTGGAGGAAATCTATGCTTATTTCGCTGGACAATTCAGGCTCTATTCCTTATTACCAGCAAATTGAAGAGCAGATAAGGGACATGATCTTGACAGGGGCCCTCGAACCGGGCGAGCTTCTTCCTTCTATAAGGCAACTTGCATCAAACCTCCTTACAAGCGTGATCACTGTAAAGCGGGCCTATCAGGATCTCGAGGGTGAGGGCCTTATCACCACCAGGCCGGGCGTGGGCACCTTCGTCAGAAACCTTGAGCCAAAAGATATGGCCAAATCCCGCGTCAAGCTTGTGGAAAGTCTTGCCGTTGATCTGGCCCAAACCGCGATTCGCTTGGGAGTCACCAAGGAACAGACCATCGAGTTGCTCCAAAACATAATGGATCGGGAGATGCAAAAATGACAAATGCGCTTGAGTTTCACGAGGTAAGAAAAGCCTACAAGGGCTTTTCCCTTGATATCCCTTCCTTAACGCTAAAACGCGGGTATGTGCTTGGGCTCATTGGAAGAAACGGGGCCGGCAAATCTACCACTTTGAAAATAGCCATGAATCTTATCTATCCGGATAGCGGCAAGGTCGCTGTGCTGGGCAAATCACAACCCCAATTTGAACTGGATATCAAGCGCAAGGTCGGCTATGTGGACGAGACGCCTAAGTTTTACGAGGAGATGAGCGTCAGTTGGATGGCAAAGCTGGTAAGCAAGTATTTCCCGACCTGGGACGACAATTTGTATAAGGGATATCTGCACAAGTTCGATTTGGAGCCGAAAAAAAGAATCAAGGATTTGTCGAAAGGGATGAGGATGAAACTCGCTCTTACCCTGGCCTTATCCCACCGCCCTGAACTGCTCATTCTCGATGAGCCCGCGTCGGGGATAGACCCTGTGCTTCGAAGGGAGCTTATGGGGGAAATATCCGAGGTTGTAAACGATGAAAACAGGACTGTGATTCTGTCCTCCCACATAACCCAGGACATCGAGCAGATCGCAGATTACGTCGCGATTCTTGAAAATGGCCTGTTGGCCGAATTCGCCGACAAAGAATCGCTTCTTGACAGGTGGAAAAAGGTCAGTTGGACGTCGGGCACGGTGCCCGAAGGGCTATTCGTTTCTTTGGAAAGCGACGGTTCGCGGCACTTAGGCGTTACGGACAATTGCTCGGCGGAGTTTCTTTCGTCGCTCAAGCAAGCGGGCGCCTCGAATGTCAAGACCACGCCTGTTAGCTTGGATGAAATCCTCTTATGCGTTTCCAAAAAGGAGAGTCAGACATGTTTACTCTGATTTATAAGGAAGTAACCCAGTTGCGCTCTCACCTTGCCCAAACTCTTGGACTTTTGGCGGCGTTACTTATTCTGTCAGCCAAGTTCGTACCGACTTTGGGAATAACCTATGCCCTGGTTTTCCCTATAGTAAGCGCTCTAACACTACCCCAGATTTCCTTCGCTCAGGAGGAAAGGGGTAACACGCTTGTGTTTCTTCGCTCCCTGCCCATACAACCCGGCGCCATAGTTGGGTCCAAATATGTACTATCCATCCTCGTGACGGTTGCATTTGCCGTGGTGGTACTGGCACTGGGCCCCTTTCCGTATTTGGGAAGCCCCGAAAGCCTCACCACGATCTCAGCGGTCGTGTTTTTGTCGCTTTTTTTGGCAAGCGTGAGTCTTCTGTTACATTTTTGGCTCGGACTGAAATCCGCTAAGACCGCATTACTGGTGACAAGTTTTTTGAGCGCCATCCCGACCATGCTTCTGTTCACTTCAGCGGGCAACGCCGAGATTCTGGCGCAGCGCTTTGCGGACCTCGCGGCTTTTGTCTCGACCCCAACCGGGGCCTTTGTGATCGTGTTGGCAGGCCTTCTTGTCATGGCAGGTTCGTGGGCTATTTCCACAGCCATCTTCGCGAAGCGAGATACCAGTCAAATGGTGTGAGACGTTGTGGCCCGGTTATTTCTACTCAGGCGGGAAAAACTCCGGTTTCGCCACCTCAAGTTAGCCGGTCGGCAAGCGAGATTTCAGCCATGCCCCGGTGATCGGCTGATATTTTCATCATAACCCGCCACCAACGCTGAAAATTTCATCATCACCCGAGCGACACGCTGGTTTTTTCACCGCAACCTGCCACCAACGCTGAAAATTTCATCGCCACCCGAGCGACACGCTGGTTTTTTCACCGCAACCTGCCACCAACGCTGAAAACTTCATCGCCACCCCGGCGACATGTCGATACCTTCACCGCAACCCGCGACCAACACTGAAATTTTCAGCAGAACTCGCGGCGGCGTGCTTGAAGTCTCAGCAGAACTCGCGGCGACATGTTGATACCTTCACCCCAACCCGCGACCAACGCCGAAAATTTCGGCTTGACGCCCCGTCATATTTCAACGAATATTATGTTATACGATATATCGCTCGACATAATATTATCGTATGAGGAAGGTGTCTATGTCGACTGCAGGCGGGCCGATGACTGAAGCAATGTATTACGTACTGCTAGCGTTGCTGAATCCCAGTCACGGTTATCAGCTCATGAATTCCATAGCTGAGATTTCAAACGGACGCGTGCAGATGGGCCCGGGGACCTTATACGGCGTGCTCACAAGGCTTCAAAAGGACGGTCTCATTACAATAGTTGAAGACGACGGCCGGCGAAAAGTCTACGCCATAACCGAAACAGGCAAGGCCACTCTCCAACAGGAGCACAATCGGCTTATAGCAATGGTGCGGGACGGCGGTGTGATCAAGGGTGGAGAAAACTATGGGTAAGGTAGTCAGGAAGTTCATATTCGACGATTCGTGGGACTTAGGCAAAATGGAATCTTGGTTTACGGACATGGCAAAGAAAGGCTTGCACCTTCGTGAGCTTGGACGTATTTTCGTTACCTTCACAAAGGGTGAGCCGAAAAGCACGAAATGTAGGGTAGACATCATGGCCGCTTCCCCGTCCGAGGAACAGCTCGTAACGGGACGAGATGAACTGTACGTTTTCTCGTCACCTGAAGGAGATAACTATCCCGAGCTTCACACCGACCCCGTAGAGCAAAGCTTTACGCTGGAGATATTGAACCGCAAGATGAGAAACCAAGTTATTGTACTGTCACTTTGTATGGCGCTATTTTTGGGTATGATGCTCCACATGCTGTTTTTTATCCCGACACCAACTTTGTCTATGATGGAAACGCGGGGAATCCAAGGGGTACTGTTGGTGTTCATCCAACTGTACGTTTTTTCCACTGTAATAAGGAATTATCTATCGGTGCGTTGTCTGCGAAAGGCACTGGCCAATGGAAAACCGCTTAATCATCAGGAAGACTGGCGCAAGTGGCGAATGGCGGGTAATATCATAAGCGCTTTCTTCCTCATTACCGCTTTGCTAACAGCAAGTATTCCGTTTGTGGAGATCGCGAAAAGTGAGACATATACCTTACCCCGAGGGCGGGTTGATCTCCCTGTCGTGAGGCTTCAGGATATCGAAAAGAGTCCTTCGCTTGAACGCGATCCTTGGCTGGTCATAGATGGTGTCGAGTGGGGGAATTTCGCAAGCTACCGCTGGTCGCCTCTTGCTCCTGTCAAATATGAGGTAAACGAACATGGTGTCGTCCAAAACGAAGTGTTGGATGACAAAGACGGCCCTTACTCGCCAAGCATCAAAACGCTATACTATCAGCTGACCCTTCCATGCATGGCCGATAGCCTGATAAACGGCCTGATAAAGCGGCATATACCGGACGGAGACTCGGAATTCAGTGTTCAAGAGGTGGACCATGCTTTGTTTGACAGGCTCGTTGTAGCGGAAAACGGTAACAGGAAGGAAATCGTCGCGGGCTGTGGCAACGAAGTCATTTACGTTAGCTATTACGGAAAGGAACAAGGGTCAGCCGTTATCGACCTGCTGCCGCAAGCGTTCCCGCGAACCAGACATATTGATTAGTTTCAGAAATAGGCTACCCGTTACGTGACGCAGTACCGAAACGGAAACGTCCATCGGGGGGAAGGTATATGACAGGGTTTTGGCTTTTCATGTTTGTCATGGTGTTACTCACGCCGCTCTTCATGATAGCGTTTGGCAGTTACTTTAAACGAAGTGCGCCGAAACAAATCAACGCGATTTTCGGTTACCGCACTACAAGGTCAATGAAAAATCGAGACACTTGGGAATTTGCACACCACCGTTGCGGCAAAATCTGGCTTTCGGCCGGAATGGTGCTAGCCATAATCACAGTTGCGGCAATGGCATTTTCGTGGGGTAAAAGTATCGACTATATTGGGCGTCACGGGGCGCTTCTTATGATCGCACAAATCCCCGTCTTACTTCTATCGATAATTCCTGTAGAACTGGCGTTAAAACAAACCTTCGACGAACAGGGCAGACGGAAACTGTAAAAGGTCATACTAAAGGAAATCGCCGCGGGCTGTGGCAACGAAGTCATTGAGGTTAGCACTCGGTCGATTGTGTTGACCCGCCAGTGATGCGCCATCTTGTTGCGCCACTGTCATTTGACTGGGCCTCCTAGTTGCTGTAGCATGGGTGGATTATCAATTTGGAGGAATGGCATTTAATGAGAGAAGTACTACCGGGTTTTGAAAGTTTGGGTGTTCATCCGGCGATTATCAGGGCTCTTGACGAAATGGGTTTTGAAGAACCAACTCCTATTCAAAAGGCTGCAATACCGGGCTTGCTTTCGGGACATGACCTTATAGGCCAAGCACAGACGGGCACTGGGAAAACGGCGGCTTTCGCGATCCCTATTCTACAGGCAGTAGACCCCAATTTGCGTTTTCCCCAGGCAATTATTTTGGCGCCCACAAGGGAGCTTGCGCTACAAGTAACAGACGACATCAATCGAATGGGGAAATACATGAATCTTAAGGCCCTGGCAGTGGTTGGGGGGCATTCAATAGATAGGCAAATGAAGGCTCTTAGGACCGGTGCGCCTATTGTCGTGGGAACTCCAGGCAGAATAATGGACCACATAAGGCGCAAGACCCTGAGACTCAATGATGTTCGACTGTTCGTTCTGGATGAAGCAGACGAAATGCTTGACATGGGCTTTGTTGATGATATTGACAACATACTCTTAAGTGTTCCTGAAAATAGGCAGACAGTGTGCTTTTCGGCGGTTATGCCTCAGTCAATCATAGGAATTACGAAACGCCACATGAACAAACCGCTCCAAGTAACTGTCGACAAGGAAGAACCCACTGCGTCTACCATAAAGCAAGCGTATTTTGAAGTTCGTGATAGCGACAAAGTCGAGGCTATAACCAGAATAATCGATTATGAAGACATAACTCGCGGGATATTGTTTTGCAGGACCAAGCGCGGCAGCGATGAATTGGCGTCTTCTCTTCAAGCAAGAGGATACGCGGCCGAAGCAATTCACGGAGACCTCAACCAAGTACAGCGAATTAGAACTCTGGAGCGGTTCAAAGAAGGCCAAGTGGAACTGCTTGTGGCTACGGATGTCGCCGCTCGGGGCCTAGATGTTGAAAACGTCACTCACGTTATAAACTATGACATCGCACATTCGCCCGAATACCACGTTCACAGAATTGGACGTACGGGCCGAGCGGGCCGCGAAGGGGTTGCATTTACCTTTGTAAGTCCAAGAGAGTATCGCCATCTTAAGCTGGTTGAGCGGGTAACGAAGTCCGTGATTCCAAGAAGACGGATTCCCACCGCTTCAGATTTGTCGACTCGAATTATCGAGATGCTTAGTGAAAAGGTGCATTCTTTGGTAAGCAGCGGCAAAGGCCAAAAGGATAAGTATCTTGACCTAGCGTCACGTTTACTGAGCGAATATGAGCCGGAGAAGCTGGTTGCGGCGCTTGCTTTCGGCCTGGTCCAGGAGCATACTGGCGAATACTCTCAGTCAGATCTTAACGAAAGTAGCAGACGAAGCCGTCCCCAAAGCCTAACAAAAGGAAAATCGCCAAGGAGAACGAACTCGGGCGGTAGGGTGCCAAAGGGTAGGACGAGGAACAAGAAAGGCTGATCTGCCAGTCGAGTTTACTGCCCCGGTTGCATTTAATATACTGGAACCCGATAGACGATATAAAGGAACCCGAAGCTTTATTGACGAACTATGAGTGTATAAAGGAGGATGTGGCCATGCCGGAGTTTGCTCGAAGAATGTCAACGATGGCACGTTCCGCGGAGATCATTGGCGGATTGTACGGCACCATGAACGATCCCGGGATTATTTCGTTTGGCGGGGGGTGCCCGGCTCAAGAAGCTTTGCCCATAGAGGAGCTGCAAGAAATCGCTTCCCAAGTTTTCGCCAGGGACAAGCGTGGCGTTGAAGCCTTCCAATACGGGGGCATTCAGGGTCTGAAGGCCCTAAGAGAAGTGATCATTGAGAATTTGCTGGCCCCTAACGGAGTCAACGCTAACCCGGACCAGGTGTTGATCACAGCCGGCGGAATTGAGACCATGAATCTTGTCTGCCAGCTTTATATTAGTCCCGGAGATGTCATTTTGGTCGAAGCGCCGACCTTTGTACAGTGTGTCGAGGTTTTCGAAATGTTCGAAGCCAAATGCGTTTCTTGCGTTATGGACGACCACGGTTTGGTAGTGGAAGATGTCGAAGAGAAAATCAAGAAGTACAACCCCAAAATTGTGTACGTGATACCCACGTTTCAGAACCCAACGGGTTTAACCTTGTCTTTGGAACGCCGCAGGCGTTTGGCCGAATTAGGGAGCCAGTACGACGTCATCATTTTGGAGGACGATCCTTACCGGGATATCCGCTTCAGCGGAACACATTTGCCTCCCATCAAATCTTTCGACAAAACGGGTCACACCATTTTCGCCGGCAGCATGTCCAAGATATTTTCTCCCGGAAGCCGTTTAGGGTATACAGTGGCAGATGAAAGCATCATGAAACACTTGGTTAACGCCAAGAGTGCCACCAACTCCCACACTAGCATGATTTCACAAGTGTTGTGCCAGGAGTTTTTCCACCGCGGGCATTTCCCCCAACACCTTGCGGAGCTTCGTGAAACTCACAAAGAGCGTCGGGAAGTCATGGTGGAGTGTCTTAAAACAATGTTTCCCCCGAACACCAAGCACACATTCCCTGATGGCGGGCTGTTCATCTGGGTCGAGCTTCCCGAAGCCATAAACACAACCGAGCTTTTGAAAGAAGCCACCGAGAAATACAAAGTGTCTTATATAGCTGGGGAAGGCTTCTTCACGGACGGCGGCGGCAAAGGCCGCAACTGCATGCGCCTTAGTTTCAGCGGTGTAAAACCTGAGATTATCCGTGTTGGAATGGAGCGCCTGGGCAAGCTTGTTTCGTCCAAGTGTGCGAGTCTGGAGTCGGCATCATCGTAAGGAAGTTACGTCTGTTTTTGGTGTAAGCGTGTGGGTCAGGAGCGTTCGTCGACTTGGTCGTTGCGTTAGTCCTGGCCCATTTGTGTGATACCCGCAACCATCATTGGCGCTTGCCGCGCATCCCTATCCCGCGCCTGTATGCCCACTGTCTCTGTACTAACGTGTAAATTCCTGTTTCAAGTTGAGCGGGTTCGGTCCGGAGTGTATAATCTTGGAAATCACAAAGCAAGAAGCTTTGCGATACCTTTCCCGGGGGTGACCAAATGTCTAAAACCGAGAGAACAGCGACAAATGGTTCAAGAAAATTTGATGTGGTGATAGTTGGAACGGGCGCGGCGGCGTTTTCCGCGGCCATAACCGCGCGCAAACAAGGCGCTTCCGTCTTGATGTTGGAAAAAAGCGATGCGGTGGGAGGAACCACTAAACGCAGTGGCGGCGGGTATTGGATACCAATGAATAAGTGGCAAAAAGAAGCCGGGTACGAAGACAACCGGGAAGACGCCCTTAGGTATATGGCCAGGTATTCATACCCCAATTTGTACAACTTCGATGATAACAACTACGGAATTCCCGAGCACGAGTTGAAGCTTTTGGAGGCTTATGTTGACAACGCCCATAGGATGGCTTCGGACTATGAGGAATGGGGCGCGCTACATAGCATCATGGAAGTCAACTGGAAGGGCAAGGGCCAAGTGGATTATCAAGACCATTTGCCCGAGAACAAAGGTATAAGGGGCAGGACTATCTATCCCAGGGACGACCAAGGCAACATAATGATTTCAGGCGCCGAGTTAATCCGCCAAGTGGAGACTTGGACCAGGGAAAAAGGCGTCGAGATAATCACAAGCGCGGAAGTGAAACGGATTCTTCAAGATAGCTCGGGACGGGTTGTTGGAGTTACGGCTCGAATAGACGGCGAAGAAGTTCCATTCCACGCCAAGCTGGGAGTCGTTTTCGGTTCAGGCGGTTACTCTCAAAACCCCGAATTTATGTTGCACTTCCAGCCTGCACCTCATTACGGAGGATGTTCTGTGCCCACAAATACCGGCGATTTCATAAAACTTGCAGGCGCTATAGGCGCTCGCATCGGAAACACCAAAGGGGCTTTCCGCTCACAAAGCCTTATTGAGTCTCACGTGAGGCGTCCCGGCGGCATCTCAAGCGTTTTCTTCTTGCCCGGCGACTCAATGATCCTAGTTAACAAACACGGCAAAAGAATCGTGAACGAAAAGCGGAATTACACAGATAGAACAATGGCCCACTTTCATTGGGACCCTGTGGCTGCTGAGTGGGTCAACATGCTGGCTTTTATGGTTTTCGACCAAAGGACAGCGACTCTGTGGCAAGGCTATCCTCCGCTGCGTACTCTTGACAAACCATCGCCCTACTTGGCGAAAGGGGATACTTTGGAGGAGCTCGAACAGGCTGTGGCTAAACGTCTGAAGAAAATTGCCAACCGTACTGGCGGTTTCAAGCTCAGCCCGCAATTTGTTGCGAACCTGAAGGATACCGTTGAAAAGTTTAACGGATTCGCCGAATGGGGCAAAGACGAGGATTTTGGAAGAGGCGACACCGATTACGACAAAGAATGGTCCATGATTCCCCCGACTGTCCCGGGCGAAGCATGGCCGCCGGAAGGCGCAAAGAATTACACCATGCACCCTATAAGTGAAAAAGGACCCTATTACGCTTATATTTTGGCCGCGGGTACCCTTGATACCAACGGCGGGCCCGTGGTAAACGAACACGCCCAAGTCCTGGATTGGAATAATCAAGTTATTCCGGGATTGTACGGCGCCGGCAACTGCATCGCAAGCCCAACAGCCAACGCTTACTGGGGCGGCGGGTGTACCATAGGTCCCGCCTTGACCTTCGGCTATATCGCGGGAAATCATTTGGTGAAAAACGAGAGTTAGTGTTCGCGGGAAACAGGGGTCACTTTTGGACTCCTGTTTCCCACAAGGAGAAAGACGATATCTGCGGTCAGGTGAAAGCATGATCACATATCGCACAGTAACACCGGAAGAAGTACCCCTCGCCCTTGGCTTGGTACAAAGGGTTTTTGCCGAATTTGAAGCTCCCGGTTACGGGCCGGAAGCAATGTTGAATTTCAAACGTGATGTTGTTGAAAACGAAGGGTACATAAAGGCCGTAAGTGAAGGTAAACGCTTAATGATTGTAGCGCTCAGCGGCAGCGAAATCGTGGGCGTTATCGGTGAGCGCGGAAATGGACATATAAACATACTTTTCGTTGACGGTTCATTCCACAGGCGCAAAATTGCCACTGGACTAATGAATCTTATGGTGTGTGAATTGAAGCTACGTGGATTTGACCGGCTTACTGTCAATTCTTCACCATACGGATCGCCATTCTACAAATCCTTTGGTTTTGCCCCAACAGACACGGAGCAAGAACTAAACGGTTTCGTTTTTATTCCAATGGAGTATATACCCAACGAGATATGGGACATTCTCGATGAAAGCGGCAACAAGACGGGGCGGCATGCAGAGCGAGGACGAAAAATGAAAACCGGGAATTACTTTCTTATAGTCCATGTGTGGAAGCGTAACAAAAAGGGCGAATGGCTCATCGATCGACGAGCGCCCCTACACGGAAATGGTGACTTGGATGGAAAATGGGAGACCACCGGCGGATGCGCTATCGCGGGCGATGAAAGCCTCAGTGCCGCTTTGCGTGAGACAAAAGAAGAACTGGGAATAGCGCTTGATCCCTGTAAAGGGAAGTTCTTCAGACGGACACCCCGCCTTGGCGATAACGGGCACACATGGTTTGAGGATGTGTGGGTTTTTGATTATAACGAACCCATTGAATCGGTTGCCTATGATGAGAGTGAGGTATGCGCCGTAATGTGGGCGACCACAGACAAAATCCGCGAAATGATGGCGACAGGTGAGTTTGTAAGTCCGTCACTTTACGCTTACTTCGATGAGATGATTGAGGAGTATATGCGCGCCTGACACACTGCTGCGTACTAACTCACGAAAAGGTAGTGTAAGATTTTTTGTGTAAACTCCTCCAGATGATTTATAGTGATTCGGAACTGGAGGGTGCTAAAGATTGAAGCTAGATAGAGAAAAGATCCAAGAACTGCTCAGGGCTGAAGGTGTGGAAACTACCGAAAATCTCCAAAGGGTAATGCGCGATATCATGAAAGATGTATTGGAAGCCCTTTATGATGGAGAAATAACCGATCATCTGGGGTACAAAAAGCACGAGCAGAAAACAGATAAGTCAGATAATGCAAGAAACGGTTATTCCAAGAGATCCGTTAACTCCAACGTGGGCACCGTAGAGTTGGACGTTCCCCGGGATAGGAAAGGGGAATTTTCGCCTAAAATCATAAAGAAATATCAAAAGGATATCTCCGGCATAGAGGATAAAGTGATATCCATGTATGCCAAGGGTATGAGCACCAGGGATATTAAAGAGCATATCTATGACATTTACGGATACGAGATATCTCCGGAGACAGTAAGCAGGATAACGGACAGGGTTTTGGAGCATGCCAAGGAGTGGCAAGGTAGGCCCCTAGAAAGGGTTTACGCTATAATTTTCATAGATGCCATGATAATAAAACTGAGGTTTGAAGGTGTAGTTAAAAACATGGCCCTTTATGCCATTATCGGTATAGACCTCGAGGGCCGAAAATCCTGTCTGGGGCTTTATGTATCTGAGACAGAATCGGCCAAGTATTGGTTAACGGTGATGAATGAACTTAGGAATCGTGGTTTAGAAGAAGTACTTATTTTCGCTGTAGACAATCTCACCGGAATCTCTTCAGCCATCGAGACTGCATTTCCCCACGCTGAGATTCAAAAATGTATTGTTCATCAGATACGTAATTCCCTACGCTTTGTAGCCTGGAAGTAGCGTAAAGAGGTTGCATTCCAGCGACGGATACCTGTCGCCTAGTGAGTTCGAGAAGGCCAACAAGTGCACGCTTCGGGTGTCTGCTTAGGCTTGACCAGATCATATCTTCGAGGCGCACTTCAAAGAAAATCGTGAGTTGCCCGATTATGATCCCCAATCCCTTACGGGCATACACCACTTCTTCGATATCTCCTGTATTGATGAATAGATCGATTTTCTCACTGAGTCTTCTGTGGGGTAGATAGTCTCGGTCTTTGTGTACCTTCGAAGTATCCTATGAAAACTTTCTATCGCGTTGGTCGTACAGGCACCTCCTGGGGATATTCTAAAGGAGAG
>CAYPVF010000006.1:9200-11588 GCA_964414105.1 uncultured Eubacteriales bacterium | reverse complement strand
AGTAATCCCAAATGTCTGTTGACACCTAGAAAATTTGGCGGTAAGCAGTGATTACAGCTTTTCAATTTGAAACCAAAAAATGCTGCCGCTGCCTGGTTTTGATTCAACTCCGCAACTGCCGCCATGTAGCTCAATTATTTTCTTAACGATAGATAGCCCTAATCCCGTGCCTGTGATGGCTCTTTTATGTTTGTCGCCGGCTTTGTAATATCTATCCCAAATATAGGGGAGGTCGGCAACTTGTATGCCTGCTCCATGGTCTTCTACTTCAATTTTTACACTTGTGTCTGTTGAAATTTGGCGGATAATTATTTGCAGGTTGTTAGTGCTATAATGAATTGCATTAAGCAGCAAATTATAAAATACCTGCGATATTTTGATTTCATCGGCTTCTACAAAAACCTCTTTTTCATGATCAAAAATAAAGGTATAACCTTCTTTGGCCACTAATTTTTCCATCCTGGCAATTGTTTCACCGATGCTTGCCGTAAGGTTATAAATTGAAGCATTTACTGTCATCTCTCCCCCTTCCAACCTGGAAACATCAAGAATATCATTGACTAAAGAGGTCAGCCTATGAGTTTCGTCCATAATCAGTCCTGTTTGTTCTTCGCTGATTTCATCTGGGAAATCGTGCATCATTTCTGCATAGGCATAGATAAGTGCCAAAGGTGTACGCAGATCATGGGATATATTGGCCATCAGTTCGCGCCGAAGTTTTTCCACTTTAGAAAGTTCCAAGGCGGCATGGTTTAGGGTGTTGGATAATTCATGTATTTCTTTATATCCTTCGCCGGAGAACTTGATATCATATTTGCCTTCTGCCAGCATTTTTGCATTCTCGTTAAGATTTTCAATGGGCTTTGCCACCATTCGAGCAATGATCAAAGCTAATGCGACAGACAGCGCCAACATGATTCCCGTAACATAATATAATTGAATTTTGATTGTCGATATGGTTGCATCTACGGGAGATGTGATGGCATAAAATACCAGCGAAACTTCTCTTCCATCGGCAGCCGAGAAAGTTTTCGTTTCGGTTATAGCCTCCCGCATGGGAGGTTTATCTTTTGGCGTCGGTTTTGGAGGCGGCATGAAATCGTGCAATGGCGTGACGATGATCTCTTGGTTATCTGAGAAGTCCCTCAGGAGATCTTCAAGATTAGGGCTATCTATGTTTTCTTCAACTGTCGCGATGGCTCTTTTTATTTCGGCCTTTCTTATATTTTTATACATCTCATCCAGAAGAACGGTTTGAAATATCCATAGCACTAAGAGTAAGAGGGCGCAAAATCCTATCAAGTAGGTGAATATCTTCCACGTAAGTCGTTTTGACTTTTTCATCTGACTAACCCTCAAAGCGATAGCCCAGGCCCCGTAATGTGGTTATAAGCTTTGCATAAGGGCCCAATGATTTTCGCAGCAATTTGATGTGAGTGTCTAATGTTCTATCATCACCAAAGTAATCAAAGCCCCAAACTTCTGCCAGTATTCGTGCCCGAGGAACGGCAATATTTTTATTGCGAATAAGAAAGAAGAGTAAATCGTACTCTTTAGGCGCCAAATTGATGGGGGCCCCATCAATAGACACTTTGTAAGCCAACAGATCGGCTTCAAAACCTTCTTTGCGAAAAACGGCAAGTTTTCGAGCAGCATTATTTGAATTAGTTTCTTTTTGTGTCCTTCGCAAAATGGCAGATATGCGCATCATTATTTCTTTGGAGGAAAATGGTTTAACCACATAGTCATCAATGCCAAGTTCAAAACCTAAAACTTTGTCATATTCTGCGCCCCTGGCAGAAAGCATCAATACGGGAACATCTGAAGTCTCGCGAATTTTCTTGACTGCCGAAAAGCCATCCAGCTCCGGCATCATAATATCCATAATTATGATGTCAAAAGTCTCTTTTTTGCAGATTTCAACGGCTTCCATCCCGTCCGCGGCCTCTGTAACTTCATGGCCTTCAAAAGTGGCATATCGTTTTAGAACTGCCCGCAAGCCACTTTCATCGTCACAAATTAAGATCTTTGCCATGTTATCACCACCGATATCGTTGCTGTCAGCATCACCGCTTATGAGAAGGCTCGCAATATATTATAAGAGATGGATTGCGAGCCGTTTTGTCAATATTTTCTTTCGACTTTCTTAAGAAAGTATGTGGCGGCCAATAGTAACAAGAGCAGCATCGCTGACACAATGCAATATCCCAGGGTATCGGATTTTTTTAAGATATTGCTGTTTTGACCGCCGGGGACATTTTGCCAAGGGATCTCCGGCATTTGCCACTCTCTATCATCTCCTGGCATTTGTTGCCCATTTGGCCTGTTTTCGTCCTGTCCCCTTTGGGGGCGACCCTGATTTTCAGGTATGCGGGGAAGTTCAGTCTC
>CAYPVF010000006.1:4038-9190 GCA_964414105.1 uncultured Eubacteriales bacterium | reverse complement strand
GGGAATTCTTGCTCTCGGTTGTCACCCCGCACACCCGGCATCCCGCCGATGTTCCCTCCACCCCCAAAGCTACCTAGCGCAGAAAGATTTATACCTTCGTCGCCGACCAAGGCGCCCCTGTGTTCTGCTTGCCCGTCTGTAGTTGATGGAATTGTGCCGTCAAGCTGTCCCGCTATGCTTTTGGCCCGTAACGAACCCAATTTGTGTAAAATTGGTAAAGAGGCAACATATTGTTCGTAAGTGACAAAGGAAGTTGTGTCATTTTTTACATACTCATTAATCTTTGCGTCTAAAGATGCGATGGTTTCTGCAAAAATACCGCCATCAAAATATTCTTCGACTATTTGTGTCAGATAAGCGTGGTATTTTTCCTTGTACTCGGGCACTTCAAGCAATTTACTTATTAGCGGACGCTCTTCCATGCTAACCCCGCTAACGGGCGTATCGATAGGAAAGTTAATCACGCTTCCGGCACTGCTATTTTGAAAACCGCCAAAGGCCAAGCCATAGTCCCAAGGCAAAATGCTTATTTTGCCGTTGAGCTCATAGATGTAATAGTTTTGAGCCATGGAAGACGAGTAGCTGTCCAAGTTAACCACTACTGTGTGGGCGGCCAGGTAACGCAACGTTTGGTCCACATCAAAATATTTCTCTAAATTCTTGCCTTCATTAAGGTTCTTAATGGCCAAAATCACCCGTTCCTTGTTTTTATCGGAGTTCTTTTTGAACTCGGCGTTCTCAAATATACTGCTGTAACTGCTTATGTTATCATCCACATAGACGAGGTCGCCTCCGCCTCTTCCTCCCATGCGCCGGCCGCCTTGAACTTGCTGGTTCGGTGGATTATCGTTTGTTTCAAATTGGGAGATGCCTCCCCGACCATCCGGTAGATGCCGAAGGTTGTCGGGCGAAAATATACCTGCTTGTTCGATCCTTTGAGGGTTGAAGTCAGCGTCAGGTTGTCCCATCTGCATTTTTACGTTATAGAGTTGCCCTCCGGTAGTATTATACGTTCTGGCAAGAAATGATTTTTCGTATCTTTCTAAAGCAAGATAGAACCCAAAGTATTCGCCGTTAACGGTAACCTCAGCATAATTCATAAGAGGTGCAGGTACCCCCATGTAATCCATTAAATGATAGGAGAGATAGTCTTTCATGTAAGTGGTATCGCCCAAAATATTGTTGATGCAAAAGGTGTCGAGGCCATAGTATGTTCGACCTTTTTGGTACTTGTTGAACTTGAAATGTAGACTGTATCTATCGTTATCGTCCCTATTGGCAACTTGTGTCAAGCTGGAGTTGCCTTTTGTACGCAAGCCCACAGAGCTGAACAATTCGCCGTTAATTACCAGATCGGCGGGCACATATTCTTTCGCCGTAGGGTTGTCTAGCAGTGCCTGCCAATCTTCCGCATTAATTTGGATATCTATTGTAACGACTTCGTCGCCGAAAAGCCTCTCTTTATATTCCACTACTTTTGTGGTCGGGTAAGCCTTGGCAAAATAAATGAGCAATGCACACAAAACCAAAGCCAAGACGAGAAGTAAAACAAGTATTTTGTTGAAGTGCCTACTGTTTATCATGACTTATTCCTTCCTTTTGTCATGAGTGCTACATGTAGTAGTCGCCGTTATAGCTTACCAAGACTGCATTTGTAACTCCTCCGACTTCCATGAGTTTGTTCACGAAATCCACCGAAGAGTCTCTCAGCCTCACTTCGACGGTTAGCTCGATGCCATTTTTAGAGACAGTTTTAGACTTAACCACGTGTTTCTTCGTATGGTTTTGTACTATCGCCAACGAGTCTTTTTCCGCGGCTTCATCATCAAGGTTGAGCACCACGATGTAGGGAATGTCAACGGTTTTCTTATTGGCGAAGAAGAACAAAATGCCGCCAATCAAAAGAGAGCCTATAACTACCAGAGGTATTAACCCAACGCCGACAATGATACCGCTCGTAATTGACCAAAAAAGATATACGAGGTCAAGGGGTTCTTTGACTACTGTTCTAAAACGAACGATAGACAATGCCCCTACCATACCCAAAGATGCGATGAGGTTTGATGATACTGCCAAAATAACCAAGGTGGTAACCAAATTCATCCCTATGAGAGCAATTCCGAAAGATGAAGAATACATCACACCAATATAGGTTTTTTTGTACACAGCAAAAATATATAAACTGATAGCGGTCGAGATCGTCAATGCCACCACAATATCGGGTATTGAAAATGTGGCAACTTTGTCAAGATACGTAAGCTTCAAAAGTTGGTCTAGCATAGATCTTCCTCCTTTTTTATACTAATCTCGCAACCAGGTATTTAGAAAACTCTGTTTCACGCCTACTGCCGATTTGTATTAGCTGGTGGATAATTTCGGGAATGAAGCCGTCGTATTTAACTTCAAGAATGATGGCATTGGCTGCCGGAATCGTAACAAGATCGGGGTCAAAGACACCTTGCACGTTATTCGAAGCGGCGACATTTTTGTCTATGGTGATGCGGACATTTCCAGGCGGATAAAAATATGCCTCTCTGGTGTAATCGACAATTATTCTTGGCCTCAGATTTTGGCAAATGATTTTTGTGTATAACTCTAAAAACAAGGGGTTTTGTTCGTTTTTCAGAACATCATAACGATTTGCCAAAATATCTTCACATTGCTCTTTCGTGATTAAAGTGTTCGTCTTGTAGCAGAGCCTGTTGGCTTTCGATTTCTTTTCTAATCGAATGAAGGATGAATCATTGTTATATAGCCTGATCCTAAATTTCTCCCGTCTGCTAAGCCCCGACAATTTTTCCATGACGGCTTTATCAGAATAATTATCAAAATAAAGGCTTCTTATTTTATAGCCCTCATCTCCCACCGAGTTTTTGTCCAGCCGGGCGATATGTTTAAGTTGGGCCGCAAGCTGCATGTAATCACTCGCATTTATATATAGCTTGTGTTCGTGCCGCCCTTTTCTTTTCATTTTTCCACCCCCTCACTGGAGATCATGGGCTAGAAAAATGAAGTGCAGGTGGTCGCAGCCTGAACTTTGAGTGAACTTTTACGCCAAAAAACCTGACTTTTGCAGTTATAAGAGAAGATTTGAGCCACCAACCCCAGCGTGTGTAAGGTTTTGGCGGCTCATAATTTTACTGTAGGATGCTGCTTATCAGGCTTTCTTTGTCGCTGCAAGAAGAGATCTTATATCCCCGATCCGTAAGTATTTGCGGTTTAGCTCTACTTCTAAAGTCTTGGCAATAGCCTCGGTAACTTCATCTGCATAATCGAAATGGTACCAGTTTTGCTCTAGAAGACGGGACTGGTACTATGCTAACAGACACCCGAAAGGTGAACAGTGGTAGAGTGAATCTTCGGGGGGTGTCGGGGTGGCGAAGTACTATGACAGAGATACCAAACTGGCGTATGTGGAACAGATTAACGCCGGCAGACTGTCGCCGAAGGCGGCGGCCAGGGAACTTGGCTGTGCAACAACCACCGTGTATTCGTGGATCCGGAAACTTCGGGAAGATGGCGTGCACGGTCTCCCTGGTAGCGGACATATGAAATCGGACCTGGAGTACCAAAGGGGCCTCGAAAAGGGCTTAAGCGTCTCAGAAATGAGGTCGAGTTCTTAAAAAAAGCCGCAGCGTACTTTGCCGGAGACCAGCGGAAAAGTACGCGGTGATAAGGGACGAGCACAAGTTGGTCACAGTTAGGACGGCATGCGGCCTTCTAGGTGTATCCCGGAGCGGATACTACGCCTGGCTCACGAGGCCCAAGAAGGTTGACGTCGACATCTTCGGTCAGAAGGTCAAAAGGATCTTTGATACAAGCAGAGGGGTGTACGGTGCCCGACGCATCAGGAAGGAACTGATGAGAGAAGGCCTCGTGGCCAGCCGGAGGAGAATAGCGGCCAAGATGTATGAACTGGAACTGGTGGCTAAGGCGCGAAGGAAGACCCGTGCCACGACGGACTCGGATCACAAGATGCCGGTGGCCCCTAACCTACTGGACAGGCAGTTCGATGTCCCAGGGCCCAATCTGGTATGGGTCTCAGACATTACCTATCTGTCGACTACGCAGGGGTGGCTGTATCTGGCGGTGGTGATTGACCTGTACGCCCGAAAGGTAGTTGGATGGCGGATCAGCACTCGAATGAAGAAGGAACTGGTCATGGACGCTCTCGCATGGCGACAAAGCAGCGTAAACCGGCACCTGGGCTCATCTGCCACTCTGACAGGGGGAGCCAGTACTGCAGCCATGCATATTAGGACCTGCTGAGGAAGAACGGGTTTGTGTGCAGCATGAGCCGCAAAGGCGAGTGCCAGGACAATACCTGCGCCGAAACCTTCTTCCACAGCCTGAGGGTGGAATGGATATACGGGGAGCCAATCAGATCGCGGTACGAGACGACGCAACGGGTTCGGGAGTACATTTCTACACGACAAACCCTATAGAGAGTTTTAACAGGGCTTTAAGGAAAGTGAGTAAAACAAGGTCCGTTTTTCCAACAGAGGATTCTTTGCTGAAATTAATGTACTTGGCTATCCAGGATATTGAAAGGAGGTGGACCCAAAGTATCCGAAGCTGGGGGGCCATCTATTCACAACTGGCTGTCTTTTTCGAGGAACGACTGCAACCTTATATTTAGGGGGATTTTGGAGTTTACACAAAACAGTTGACAGTCCCCACGAAAACAGCATCTATCGCTTCTCTATTTTGAACCACAAAACTCATCATTCGGCGATTTGTTTGGGCGAGATCTTCGTGCTGGTCGCTGCCTCCAAAAAACGCGACGCAAATCATTTGTATTGCGCAGATTACATAGAACACCGCCTGCTTTTCCTCTGCAGACAATTTGTTCTCTGCGTCATAGCCACGCAAAATTCCACCCAGTAGGTCAAACCATTCTCCCCATGTTCCCTCGTTGGCTTCCGACAAAATACTTGTAGCGCAATAGCAGACATCCCATAGCCTTATGTCTATGCCGGTCAAGTCAAAATCGATAAAACCGCTCACCTTAGCGTTTAGAAAAAGAATGTTGCCCGGATTCGGGTCACGGTGAATGAGTTGTTTAGGAAGGTTGTCGTATAGCTCCCCAAACGTGCCAATGTAGTCCTCAAAAAAGTCAGGGTCGATCCCCATACGCCACTGCACATTCTGC
>CAYPVF010000006.1:0-4028 GCA_964414105.1 uncultured Eubacteriales bacterium | reverse complement strand
ACTTTTGGCAGCGCCCATTCGGTGACGCGTTGACACTGGTTTACTTCATACCGCGGAATGTCTTTTTGAATCGCTTTTAATGCTTTGTGGAGCCTGGCGATGCTCTCTCCATACTCCTTGGCAAAGTCAGCCATGTTTTTGCCGAACCTGTCGGAGCTGGGCAGAGGGTTACCCTTTAGCTTGCGGCTGAGGACGAATATCGTCCGGTCTTCCAGATAGTCACTTCCTGTTGTCGTTGGCACTGGGATGGAAGCAGCAAATCCCTGCCCATGGAGTGCCTTCGTAACCTTTATGTTTGTAAGAAGTTTTTCGCGCTCATCGGTTTTCAAAACATAATCAGTGCCGACCATCCATGTATTTGGAGCCAGTTTAGCCCCGTTCAGGATATACACATCACTGACAGCCAAACCGTCTACAGCATCCCAGTTTTCCAGAATCCTCTGCAATTTTTCTTTGGTGTACATATTTGCCAGCTCCAATTTCATGGATCTGTGAGACTTCTTACACAATGATATCTTTTTTGAGACCCTCAGTGTATTGCCTCAGTTTGGTTGACAAGTTGCAGGAAGGTATCGGAAAAGGTCGAATAGTAAGGTAATAGAAGAAACCCCGTTTCGGCTTAGGCTGGATTATGGGGTGTTTCTCGGGCTCCAATTTCCGTGCGCACATAGTCGCCCCACACAAACAAACACTCAACCACCTAAAAAAGCATGCGCGGGTAAAGGTGACCGAGGTTCGTTTTTCTTTCCACGTTTGTATGGGGGTTATGAGCTTGGACATTCACAAAGACGACTCCAAAAACCGGCAACCGGTACTGCTTTTGCGTAATCACAGCTACCCCACTTACCAACTGTGCGTTATTGCAGGCGGTAAAGGGGCTTCATCCGATACAGTTCTGAAGATCGTGATATTGGAAACCATGAAATGGCTGCGGGAACGCTTTCGCGCCTTTGAGCTTCCTCAAGAGTTGATTGCGCCCGAACCGGACAGGCATAAGGAAGCGGATTTCAGAGAATTTGTTTCGTTCTCCATCAACTGGGGGTACAAACTGGAAGTAGTTTGGCTTCTCGAGCAAAAAATATGGGCGCTGCAACTCACGGAGCCCGATCTTGGGACCAGGCCCGGTGAGAAGGACCAACCCCGCTTGCCTGTGCCAGGTAGGCTTCTTGAAACAAATATATCGTACCGGTGGCAGAAAAACGGCGTTAAGTCTGCGTTTCAGACTATCATAACCGAGCCGGAGGGGGGCCAGAAAGATTGCGAAGTGTTCCGACTCGCGTTAGTGCGACGTTTCGCCCACAACCCTTTGGTGGGACTGCGCCAGACGTTTCTTTTAACCGACGCACCTGTGCCAATAAACGATACAGCCCAAATAAAACGGTATCAAAAATGGATCGCTGACGAAGAAAGAACGCTTCCGGCCATTGTGTTTGCGGAATATGACGAAGTCGAGACGGGTCCACTTTCAGTCTTGCCCGCGAGCAAAAGATATTTTGAACCCGATATAGGTGGCCCTGGTACGGCTCGCATAGGTGCGAAATACGTAACCGATCTGTTTTCGAACGCTCCAAAACCTAAGCCGAGCCTTCCCGTGGATGTCGCAGACCTTGCCAAGCAATGGATAGGTTATGCCCAGTTCTTCGTGCTCAAATCTTCCATGAAAAATGATTTTGCCAAACTGACCGGCAGGAATATGCCCAATGGCGGCGTGTTGATTTGCGATCCACTCGTTCTTGGGGGCGGACACAAGATTCATACGTACGAAAAAGCGGCGGCTAAGGGTTTTGCGGGTAGCCTTGGAGAATGGCTTCAAAACTATCCCCGTGACAAAGACTTGGAGCCTGTGTTCAATCATTGCATCTTTGTTCCAAAAGCCAGAGACATTGAAAGACAGAATATTGCCAGGCATCTGAAGGATAAGGATCAAATTGTCGCTTTTTACGCGGGGCAAAAGGAGTTGCAGGCAGAGGAGCACGGGAAAGAACTCACAAGAATCAACCACGCAAAGAACAAAGAAATAGGGGCCTTAGAAAGAGAGATTTGCCTTCTCAAAAAGCAGGCTTTTGATTTACGGGAAGAGATAAATAACGAACGAAGCGCCAAAGAAAAACTGTCACAAACGCTGTCTTCGGAAATTGAAAGAAGAGCGTCACTGCGTTGCCGTCCGCGCAGGCCCCAGGATGTTTCCGGCTGGGTTGGCGAGTACTTTGAAGGAACCATGGTGTTCCACAAAAGGGCCAAGGCGGAAATGGGCAAATTGAACCCCAGTGAAGTGGACATGGATCTACTTTGTGATGCGTTGGAATATCTGGGAACAGAGTACTGGTCTGAGTTAAATGGGCTAATCGACCAGATAACACGAGATGACGTAAGCGGAAAAAAGTACGGACGGCCGTTCTCGGTTACTCCCACGGGCATTTCGCCGGACATGTATCGATCGGATTATAGTATAAAGTACAAAGTCGGGTACAAAGGCAAACTCGTTGAGACTCCGTTAGACTTGCACCTAAAGATTGGGGTAGACGCTGAGAATTTGTTAAGGATATATTTTCTCTACGATAAAGATAAGCATTTGATCGTGGTAGGTTCGCTTCCGCACCATTTGCCCACCGCTACATATAAGACATGATGGGCGCGGCCCGATGCCGGAGGTGCTTTTTTGTGAAACGAATCCTTGTAGTGGAAGATGACAGGGCAATTGCCGACGGTCTTACTTATTCGCTTGAAGATCAAGGCTACCAGGTAGAAACGTGCGGTGATGTGGAATCAGCCCTAAAAGCTACCCGCGAAAACCTTTTTGATCTTGCCATACTCGATGTTTCCTTACCGGACGGTAGCGGTTATGATATTTGCCGGGACATTAAGACCCACTGTTCTACGCCTGTGATTTTTCTTACTGTGTTAGGTGAGGAATCGCAGGTAGTCCACGGTCTGGATATTGGGGCGGATGATTACGTGACGAAACCCTTCCGCCTAAGGGAATTATTGTCAAGGGTTCGCACTGTTCTGCGGAGGGCAAATGGAACGACTGAGGACCCTGTGATTTCATTAAATGCCCTACAAATCAACACAAAACAGGCTTTGGTCACCAAAAACGGGGTTGAAGTCAGTTTGACAGCGCTTGAGTACCGACTTCTGGTTACTTTGGCCGCGAATCGTGGCCAACTTCTTACTAGAAACCAGCTTATAGAAGATATTTGGGACATAAGCGGAGAATTTGTGAATGATAACACCCTTACTGTGTACATAAAACGGTTGCGTGACAAAATTGAGGACGATCCTCAGAATCCGGTTCACATTCGCACTGTAAGGGGGCTTGGTTATAGGTTTGGCGGATAAGGGGACGGAACATGGGGTTTTTGCGCAATAAAGAAATCAAATGGCTTTTTACCTTTATGGCATCTTTTTCGCTTGTGGCTGTGTTTCTGGCGATCCAGTTTTCCATTGCGTCTGCCGTACTGGTGGGCGCGGCCTGTTTTGGCATTAGCGCAATCACAACTATATACACACGGCGGCGATACAGGGCAATTGCCGATCTTGCTGACTACTTATGTAAAGTCAATAATGGGGAATACCTTATCGAGATCCAAAACTACCATGAAGGCGAGCTGTCCATTCTAGAAAGCGAGATATACAAGGTTACGGTATACCTAAGAGAACAAAGTCAAGCGGCAAATGAAGAGAAGCTGCGGTTGAAAGATGCTCTTTCCGACATCTCTCACCAACTTAAAACCCCCCTCACTTCCATGGGCATTATGGTTGACCTTCTGTTGGATAGTCCTCCAAACGAAAAAAAGCGTCGTGAATTTACAGTGGGCCTTAGGGGGCAGCTTGAACGGCTCACGTGGCTTTCAGGAACCCTTTTGAAGCTTTCTCAACTTGATGCGGGGTCGGTTGTCTTTAAACCTGGTTATGTGGGGTTAAAAGAATTGATCGACAGAGCTTCAAGTCCTATGCTTATTTCCATGGAGCTGAAGCAGCAAAGTCTTAAAACTGTTATTGACGGGTCCATTTTTTGCGATCCCAGT
>CAYPVF010000005.1:0-32426 GCA_964414105.1 uncultured Eubacteriales bacterium | reverse complement strand
TTTCATCGTGAGTTGGGCGGGACGGTGAAGATACCCGCGCGCGACAGCTGCGATGCTGATATTTTCATCGTGAGTTGGGCGAAGCGGTGAAGATACCGGCGCGCGACAGCTGCGATGCTGATATTTTCATCGTGAGTGGGGCGAAGCGGTGAAGATACCCGCGTGCGACAGTTGCTGCGCTGATATTTTCATCGTGAGTTGGGCGAAGCGGTGAAGAAACCGGCGTGCGACCGTTGCAGCGCCGATATTATCATCGTGAGTCGGGCGGGGCGGTGAAGATACCCGCGCGGGACAGCTGCTGCGCTGATATTTTCATCGTGAGTTGGGCGGGGCGGTGAATATGCCACCAAAGCAGTGCAGCAGCTAGACGATTGCTTAATCGCAGAGGTGGTTTATGAGGCAAATACCTCCCTAGATCGGGTTAAAGGGTATAAACTAGTTCCGAACCGGCGTCGCGATGGCTACAGAAATTCTAAGAATTTCGGTAGCAGAATCAACGCCGCGCCGGCCATGGCAGGATTCTAATCCGTGGTTTGTTCAACGGCTACTGCCACAAAATGGGGTATCCTAGTTTCAAAGCACTGTGGTCCCGACCCAATTGGGAAGGGATAGAAACCTGTAATAGAGAACAATGGTAAAAAGGATGTTGGTTCTGAAGGAGGGTTTGCTCAGGTAGGTTATGGATAAAACGCTTCTGATTGAGTTTATGAATGAAAGAGTTATTCCTGAACGCGCTAAATTTGACGACTATTTGCCGGTGGCTTTAGGCGTTAGACGCGCATCTCAAATAATTACCCCGGCGGAATTGCCTGACGCTTCAGTTTTAGGCGGTACTATAGATGAACAATTTCGCCAGAAAACCCAGGGTAGAAGGTTACCGGGCGAATCCATGTCCAAGTTTTTGAAAGGCAAAATGGGCAAGTATTGGCGGAAGTCCCAAATGGCCGAGATTAGGCACAGAATGGATGTGCTGCGGGACATTTATGACAATGTGGTTACCAAAGCGCATTCTTACACGGTTTTCATGAAGTGGATAGACAAGCTTGGCCTCAAAAAGAAAGAGCTGGAGTCCCGCCCAACCATAAGAGAAATTTACTTGTTCACCGATGATACAGTTGCCCAAGAGCTCGATGAGCTTCAAGAAATTCGAAAAGACATTAGGTACCAAAGGCTTCGCACGCCCGATCTTGGCGCTGCTCATGTGCGGGCGTTTCCCGAGGAGGCCAGCCCGGCTTATTTGAAGAGGCTCGGGTCTATCCTGGGGTTCCCTGCCTGTTGTATCGATCGTTATGTATTCGACCGCCAAAGCGGAATCTTGTCGCCGGAGTCAAGGGCAGCCAATCAGCTCATCCACATGGAGGAGCCTGAAGTGCACAATCCGTTCTCCTACTTCACCAAGGATTTCTTTCCTTGCCAACCCGATTGCGAAGAAGCAGCGGCTTTAGGTGAAAGTATATACGGGAAATTGCTGAAGTTAGACGACGCGGTAGCTGAGAACTACAAAAAGCATTTGGAGGATAATGTTTCGCTCATAAGACAATATCCAGAGATCATAAAAAGCAAAGTGGAGATGCTTCAAAGAATTGCCGGTGAGAAACAGAAAATTGACGAAACCATATGAAGCCGATTTTACAGCGCGGCAGGGCTCGTTGTTTGACGCCCAGGAAAAACCGTGGAAACCTTCCAGAAGTGATTCTTGGCAAGGAATAAACGATCTTGATGGCCTGCGCGCGCAAGTAATACAATGTAGCGATTGCGAACTCCGCAAAGGGGCAAAAGGTGTTGTTTTTGGCGACGGGAACCCCGCCGCCCGCATCCTTATGGTGGGCGAAGGTCCCGGGCAGAACGAGGATAACACAGGAAAACCTTTCGTGGGCCGAGCGGGACAGCTTCTGGATTCTATTTTCCATTTGGTGGGGCTTAGCCGTGACGACGTTTTTATAACCAATATTGTAAAATGCCGCCCCCCGGGAAACAGGCTTCCATCGCCTCCTGAAGTGGCCGCTTGTCTGCCGCATCTTCAGGCCCAAATTCGCATTATCCAGCCCAAGATTATTGTGCTTTTGGGGGCTTTGGCCAGCCAAACCATGATCGATTCTTCCATACGCGTTACAAGAGACAGGGGAAAGTGGTTTGAAAAAGACGGGATTAGCCACCTTGTTACTTTCCACCCCGCCGCCGTGCTTCGCGACGAGGCAAATAAAAAGAAGCTTGTTCTCGAGGATTTCAGGAGTCTTAAGTCTAGGTGGACGGATAGTTGAAAGACTGCCGAGCGAGTTTTGTCACAAGGTCTGCCGATGATACCAGGCGATTGGGGAAGCTTGTAGGGGAAAAGCTATCGGGCGGGGAGATAGTTCTTTTGGAAGGCCATTTGGGCGCGGGGAAGACGGTATTTGTCCAAGGGCTCGCCCAAGGTTTAGGGATCACAGGTTTGGTTCAAAGCCCCAGTTTCGTGTTGGAAAGAATTCACCGCGGCAGGCTTATCCTGAGGCACCTGGATTTATACAGGCTAACTTTCCAGGAAGCCGAGGCTGCCGGGTTACTCTTAGGCCCCGAAGAAGACACTGTCATGGCCGTGGAATGGGCAGAGCGGGTGTCCGGGTATTTTGTTCCGACGATTGTAGCGAGTATAAAGTTTTCTGCCGCCGATACCGAGGAACGCCTTATAACGTTGAGTACGCCTCACAGTCAGTGGCAAGGGAAGGTTCAGGATGTCGTCGACGGTTTTGGCTCTTGAAACGAGCACCTCACTTTTGGGTGTCTCCATAATCTCCCGGGGAAAAGTGTTGTACGAGGTAAGCTTGGAGAAACCAAAAGCACATTCATCTATGCTTTTGCCTACATGTATGGATGCCATTGATGTAACCGGGATAGGTCCCGGCGACATCAACTGTATTGCCGTGTCCGGGGGACCAGGTTCATTCACCGGGCTCAGAATAGGGGCTGCAACTGCTCAAGGGCTGGCCTATTCGTGGGACATTCCCGTTGTTATGGTTCCTTCCTTTTATGTGTACCTATATCAGGCAAGGCACGCTGCAAACGTAGTCATCGCTTCAGGCAAAGCAAAAGCCCAAGCCGTGTTCGGGTTTTATCAAAACAAACCGGGCGCGAAAAACGACGATTTTTGGGGCTACTGCGGGTTTACGGAAGCGGTGCCTGCAGGTCCTTATGACGCCGCTTCGTTTCTTGGGGATCTGCGCGGAATCTGTAAAGATCCAATATTTGTTACCGGTGATGGGGCGGAGGCGTTAATAAAGGTCGCAAAGTCAGAACAGAGTTTGGATGATCTTTCCGCCCGATTGGCCCTTTTAGATTATTACTGGATTCACCCCAAGGCAGGTGTGCTGGGATTGATCGGCGATCATATGTATCAGCGGGGGTTTTTTGCTTCGGCTCAAGAGGCGATACCCGATTATGTCAGAAAGTCGCAGGCGGAGGCACGGAAAAGGATGGGTGAAACAATTTGGAAAAGCTAAATATATCTGTGGAAAAGATGCAAATGTGCCACCTGGACAGAGTACTCGAAATTGAGGCATTATCGTACCCCACTCCTTGGTCAAGACGTGCCTTTCAATCAGAGCTTACCGAAAATGCTTACGCTTATTACCATATAGTTCGGGCTAATGACACCATTATTGGTTACGTGGGGATGTGGGTCATTTTAGAGGAATCCCATATTACAAACATCGCCATCCATCCCGATTATCAAAATCGCGGTGTCGGCAGGTTTGTGCTTGAGAACATGTTTCAACGCGCCCGGGAGCTCGGCTCCACCAAAATGACTCTGGAAGTGCGAGTGTCCAATGCCAGTGCCATACACCTGTACCGTAGTCTTGGCTTTCAAGACCGCGGCATAAGGAAGGGTTATTACACAGACACACACGAAGACGCCATCGTTATGTGGAAAGACAACCTAGCCCCGGGGAAACCCAGGGCCGAACAGGTCAAATGGATGGGCGTTTAGAATTTGCCGCGGTTTGGATGTCTTCTTTGGCTTTTTTCGCGGCTTCCAAGACCGACGTAAATATGTCGTCATGCTTGGGAGATGGATGTTCCAAGGACTCGTAGGCGAAGATTATGCTGCGGGACGCCGATACCACCGCCCCCATTCCACCGGGGTGGAAGGCATTTATCGTATCGTCGGCCGTTCCGCCTTGCGCTCCATAGCCTGGTAACAGGAAAATTGAGGTGGGCATAAGCCTTCTGAGAAGAGAAAGCTCTTTGGGGTAAGTTACGCCGCATACCGAACCGATGTTGGAATAGCCGCAATCGCCAAGATTACCGCTTCCCAAATGGTTTACTTTTTCAGCTACTTTGGCGTACAAGGTTTGACCCTGGGCAAGCTCAGCATCTTGGAACTCCACCGAACCGGGGTTTGAAGTTTTGACCAACACGAACAAACCGCAGCCATTGCGGTTCGCCGCATCTATGAAAGGTTCCAGAGCATCAGGTCCCAAATACGGGTTTACGGTAAGGGCGTCACAGAACAGTTCTGATTTTGGGTCGAGATAAGCTTTGGCGTAAGCTTTGGCTGTGTTACCTATGTCGCCTCTTTTGGCGTCAAGTATAACGGGGATGCGCCTATCTTTGGCGGTTTTGATGCATTTCTGCAAAGCCGATAACCCCAAAAGTCCGAAGCTTTCAAAAAAAGCAATTTGAGGTTTTATGGCGCAAGCCGTGGTTTCAGCCGCTTCCACGGCTATGCGACAAAATATGTCCAGAACTTCTTCCTGGGTTTTGTGGGGGAATGCTTTTGTGAACAAAGAATTGTTTTCGAAAATGCGTTCCGGGTCAGGATCGATGCCAATAACCAAGCGGGAATTTACCGCGCCGATACGTTCATATAACCTGTCCGAAAAATGCATCGATGCACCTCCGATTTTCTTTTGATAGTCTTTCATAATCTTATAGGATGTCTACGAGGAGTAATAGGTACTTTAAAAACGAAAAAGGGACATGAATGATTTTTTAGGCGGTGAACTCATGTTAGTGCTGGGTATAGATACTTCTTGTGATGATACATCTTGTGCCTTGGTTTTTAACGGGCGCAGGGTTTTGTCCAATATCGTTTCTTCCCAAACAAAGTTTCACCAAGAATACGGCGGGGTGGTGCCCGAGATAGCCTCCAGAAGGCATTTGGAAATGATGGTACCTGTTTTAGAAGCCGCCCTTGGCGAAGCCGGGGTTTGGAAACAAGATATTCAGGGTGTGGCGGTGACAAATGGCCCTGGCCTTTTGGGCTCGTTATTGGTGGGCGTGTGTTTCGGGAAAAGTCTTGCCGCGGGTCTGAGAATCCCTCTTGTGGGGGTTCAGCATCTGGAGGGTCACATAATGGCCAACTTCCTGGGCGATAACGAACCACAATTTCCTCTGCTAAATTTGGTGGTATCCGGCGGTCACTCCGATGTCATATTGATGAAGCGATTCGGTTCTCACGAGATTATTGGCCAGACCCGGGACGATGCCGCGGGGGAGGCTTTCGACAAAGTTGCCAGGGAAATAGGGCTACCTTTTCCCGGCGGACCCCATCTTGACGAAAAAGCTGAACAGGGTGATCCAAAAAGGTTCGATTTTCCCCATCCCAAGCTTAAAGGCAATTTGTATGATTACAGTTTCAGCGGGTTAAAAACAAGGGCGCTCCAGCATTTCGAAGCCTGTGAGAAAAGCCCTCAATGCGTGGCCGACATCTCGGCGAGTTTCAGACAAGCTGTTGTGAGGGAACTCCTATACCACATTGAACCGTTGATTTTGGAGACTAAGGCCAAAGCGTTGGCCATTTCTGGCGGCGTCGCTTCCAACTCGCTTTTGAGAGAAGAGGCCGCGGTTTTGTGTCAAAGGCTAAAGATACCCTTGTTTATACCGGACAAGCGGTTTTGCACCGATAATGGGGCTATGATAGCGGCAGCGGGGTATCGCCATCTTATGGCCGGACTATCCCACGGGCCAAGTCTTAATGCCATTTCCAACCTACCTCTGTCCTCGTGGTAACTGAAAGGATGATATAAGATGTGCGGCCGTCTTTTAAGACAAACTTCGCCTGCCCCATCTCTCGAGGCGCTTTTGTACAAGGCCCAAAGCGCGGGCGTTTTGCCTATCACCTCTGTGTGTGATTCGGGTTGCGTGTTTTGCTCCAACAGTTTTAATCCGCCTTCCTGCGAGATTTTTGCTATCCCGCCCAGAAGTATCCAAGACATTCAGGACACTTTGGCGTGGCTTCAATCCGCCCCAGGGCCAATAGTCATAGGCGAATCGGCCACCCGCGTAAAGGAAGGGGAGCCTTTCACCCATCCCGATTTTCTTAAGATATTGGAGTTGGTGAGAAAAGAGTACCCTAAAAAAACCATCCAGGTTACTACAAACGCTTGCCATCTTTCGCCTTCAATTACGAACCAGTTGCAAGCTTTGGATATCGAGCTCTTGGTTTCCCTGAACACTGTGGGAAAAAGGCTGGAGATCATGGGAGATTCAGATCCCAAGCGAACTCTGGAAAACGTTGAGTACCTGGGCGGTAGGTTATCTTTTGAAGGCAGTATCGTGGCCCTTCCGTTTATTACAGGGTGGGACGACCTTGAAGAAACAGTGTTATTCCTGAAAAACTCCGGGGCTGAAGGAATACGTATTCTGGGACCCGGGTTTTCGCGAAAGCATCCATTAGCTGACAGTGTTACGCCTAGTGTTTGGGGTGAGATTCGCAAGTTTTCGGTCGCGCAAAACGATTCTCTAGGAATTCCTGTATTGTTTGAGCCACCGGGCTTGCGTCGCTGGGAAGCCAGAGTTGACGCCGTAATACCCAACAGCCCCGCATATGCGGCAGGGGTGCGGACGGGAGATTTGATAACACGGGTTTCGGGCAAAAGGGTGTTTTCGCGAAAAGACTGTTTTGCCGCTGTGCGGTCCAAAGAGAATCCACAAATATCTTTGGAAAGGGATGGTATAACACAAGAACTGCGGTTGATAAAACCACGATACGCTTCGCCGGGCTTCATCATGTACGAAGACATTGGGTTCCAAGAATGGGTGTCTTGGGAGAACCAGGCGGGGTTTGGACGCGGCGTTCCTTTGGTTCTTACCTCTTCTTTAGCGAAACCTCTAGTTGAAAGCATATTAGAGATACGCGGCCTCACGGCAAAGGTGGTTGCGGTGAAAAGCAGGTATTTTGGCGGCAATATTCAGGCGGCGGGGCTTCTCACTGTCGGGGATTTCATTAGGGCTTATTCCTTACTTGATTTGAGGCAACCCCCCCCCACGGTTTCTTTACCGGCTAGGGCGTTTGACCCTTGGGGCCGGGATCTTGAAGGCGTCAGTCTGCGGGTGTTCAGTGAAACCACCAAAGCGTCGGTCATTTTGGCCGGGTGATTGGCAGGATTAGGTTACAAACCGGACGAATATCTCACACTGGGTACTATCCCCTTGGTATAGGAGGTGTCGAACCTGAGTTTCTCTATTAAAGAATTTTTAAAAAAGGCCTCAATGGCCCACGGAGTATCGGGACACGAGTTCATGAACGCCGCTTCCGTATGCAGGGAAGCGATGGCCGGCCTAGTAGACGAAATCCGAGAGGACAGCCTTGGTAACCTTATCGGTTTCAAGAAAGGCCAAGGCGATTCTCCTCGCCCCAAAATTATGTTGGCGGGGCATATGGATGAAGTCGGGCTGATGATAACCAAAATTGAAGAACGCGGATTTCTTAGGTTTGTGGGTATTGGCGTAGACCCTCGCATTTTGCCGGGGCATGAAGTAATAGTTTACGCAAAACGTCCTTTAACCGGGCTTGTAGGGGTCAAGCCCCCGCATCTTACAGCTCCTGAAGACGCAATGAAGGCTCAAAAGATGGAAGATCTTTTCATCGATTTGGGTCTGCCCGAAGAAGAAGTGAGAAAGCTATGCAAGGTTGGGGATGTCGTCACTTACAAAATGCAAGTAACTGAGCTTATGGGCGATATTCTGGCGGGCAAATCCATGGACGACAGAGCAGGTTTCGGGTTAATTCTGGTTTGTCTTGATGAGTTACGAAAATATAAAGTGCAGGCCGACGTTTTTGCGGTGGCTACAACTCAAGAAGAAGTTGGGCTTAGGGGCGCTACTGTTTCCGCCTACGATATAGAACCGGATATAGGTGTGGCCATCGATGTATGCCACGGTGAAACGCCCGGCGTGCCCCCGTGGCGAACGTCTATGTTGGGAAAAGGGCCCGTCTTATGTATGGGGGGAAACATCCACCCCAAGGTTTACGCGGGGCTGAAAAAAGCAGCCGGCGAAATGGGAATCATTGTTCAAACCGAAGTGGCGCCCGGGCCTACGGGGACAGACGCGTGGGCGATTCAAATGGCCGGGGAAGGCGTGGCCACAGGGCTAATTTCAATCCCCTTGCGTTACATGCACACATCCGTTGAAACTCTTTCACTTGGGGATGTCATAAAGGGCGGACAGCTATTGGCCCGATTTATCGCCTCCTGTGATAGCGCGGCCGTGAAGGAGTTGACGACATGGACTTAGAACAGCTTACTTCCTTGGCCGGTGTTTCAGGGAACGAGAGTCAAATTAGAAATGCCATAATTCACGAGTTGAACTCTATGGGTGTGGCTTACGAGACCGATATCATGGGAAACATCATCGCCCAAAAGGGCGTGAAGGGTCCCAAAATCATGGTGGACGCCCACATGGATGAGGTAGGGCTTCTCATAAAGCACATTGAGAAGAATGGCTTTTTGAGGTTTGCGAGCATAGGCGTTCCTTTGTCGGTTTTGGCGTCGCAAAGAGTTTTGATCGGCCCAGACAAAGTGCCCGGGGTGATCGGGGCAAAAGCGATTCACCTGCAAGAAAGAAAAGAAAGGCAATCGGTTATTCCGCTAGATCAGCTTTTTATAGATATTGGGGCAAAAGATGAAGACGATGCCAAACGCAAAGTAAACCTTGGCGATTACGTCGTATTTGATACAGAATATCAAGAGCTTTGGCCCGGCATCATCAAAGCCAAGGCGCTGGACGACAGGGTAGGGTGCTCTATACTTTTGGAGTGCCTGAAAGAATCGTGGGAAGATATCAGGTTGTTCGCGGTTTTTTCAGTTCAGGAAGAGGTTGGCACCCGGGGAGCGAGAGTTGCCGCGTACAAGATTGAGCCCCACATGGGTATAGCCTTGGAAGGAACCGTTTGTGCTGACATACCCGGCTCCCAAGAAGAGTTTTATGCCACACGGATTGGCCACGGCGCCGCTTTATCGGTTATGGATAGGGGAACCATAGCGCACAAAGGCATGTTGGAGGAGCTCCTGCGTGTTGCGAAAGAGAAGCAAATACGCGTGCAGTTCAGGGAGGCTACCTCCGGGGGAAATGACGCTTCGCCTATCCATCAAGCCAAAGCCGGTTGCCCCGTGGCGGCCATCTCGGTTCCCTGCCGATACATTCACACCCCGTTCTCGCTTATGTCCAAAGACGATTACGATGCCGCATTGGAGCTTTTGATCCAATTCTTGCGCAGTGTTGAAGGAGGTTTCAGACCGTGAAAGATCTTTTGATAAGACTTACTGAGGCTTACGGACCGTCGGGCTCGGAAGGGCAAATAAGAGATGTAATACGTGAAGAGGTTTCGGCCTATGTGGACGACATCAAAGTGGACGCTTTGGGCAATCTCATTTGCCTTAAAAAAGGCACTGGGGGCGGCAAAAAGCTGTTAATTGACGGGCACATGGACGAAATTGGCCTTATGGTAACCCACATCGATAAAAACGGGTTCTTGCGGTTTGGCAATATCGGCGGCGTCAACCCATTTGTGTCACTGGGTCAAAGAGTCTACTTTGAAAACGGAACCCAAGGGGTAGTAGGCTCTGACAGGGTGACAGACGTCAAGGACATGAAAGCCGAAAAACTGTTTATCGATATTGGCGCCAAGGATAAAGAAGAAGCTTCAGCCAAAGTTCGAATTGGGGATAGCGCGGCGTTTTTCCAGCCGGCGGTTTGCTTTGGGAACCGTTTCGTGGCTAAGGCGCTGGACGACAGGGCAGCTTGCGCTGTTATAATCCAGACCTTGAAGCGTTTGGGCGAAACGCCGAATGATATATATGCTTTGTTTTCCACTCAAGAGGAAGTCGGTCTAAGGGGTGCGCGCGTCGCAGCCTACGGCATTTCGCCTGATGTGGGAATCGCTTTAGATGTTACCGGAACAGGTGATACCCCAAAAGGCGTCACCATGGATGTTTCTTTGGGTGGCGGCGCTGCCATAAAAGTAAAAGATTCAAGCCTGATATGCACTCCCGCTTTGCGCGCTTATATGGAAAAAGTGGCAGAAGACAATGGAATCAAATATCAGCTTGAGATTCTGGAGGCCGGGGGTACCAATTCCGGCGCCATTCAAATGACCAAAGCGGGTATTCCCGCCGGGGTTATATCAATACCATGCAGGTACATCCATAGCCCAAGCGAGATGGTAGATCTAGACGATATGGAAGACTGCGTCAAGCTATGCAAGGCGTTGTGCGAGAGTCCGTTGGAGTTTTAGCAAAGGGAGGAAGCCGTAGGTGTTGACGCAACTAGACAAGGTTTTAGGTTTGGCACAAAAATTCGGGGCCGAGTACGCTGACGCCAGGTACGTGAGCACCAGCTCCCAACCGGTCACTGTTTCAAGTGACGGAGCGCCGCAAGTACAGGCGTCCAAAAGTGTAGGATTGGGCGTGAGGGTGCTTGTGGATGGGGCCTGGGGCTTCGCGGCAACCCCGTATTTGGATCCTCGCAGTCTGGAAAAAACAGCGGAAGAGGCCGTAAAGATCGCTGAAGCTTCCGCAAAATATAAAGTGGGGGACGGGATAGCCTTGTCGCCCCTTCCTGCCCTAAAAGCCAAATGGCAAACTCCTTATAAGATCGACCCTTTTAGCGTAAAAGTAGAAGACAAAGCCGCGCTCCTATCCGATGTTGTGGGTACGGCAATGAAGGTGCCGGGGGTGTCAAGGGCCAGCGCTTCTATGATGAACTACAAAGAGGAAAAAGAGTTTGCTTCCACAGACGGCCGTGAGATTCAGCAGACCACTGTACATACAGGCGCTTCTGTGCAAGTAATGGCTAGGGGGCAGAACGAGGTACAGTCACGTTCTTTCGAGGACTATATAGACGGCGGTTACGAATTCGTCTCCGGGCTTGAGTTGGCCTCGAAAGCGGAAACTCTAGGCGAAGAAGCTGTAAAACTTTTGTCCGCCCCTCAGTGCCCCCAAGGGGTGACGGATCTTATCCAGGGTGGTTCTATGGTAGCACTCCAGGTACACGAATCGTGCGGGCATCCAGTGGAGCTTGACAGGGTTTTGGGCCAGGAAGCCACTTACGCGGGCACATCGTTTTTGACTCCTGAAAAGAAAGGTTCTTATCGTTACGGTTCTCCCCAGGTGCACCTGGTCGCAGACGCGACATGCCCCGGGGGATTAGGGAGTTTTGGGTTTGACGACGACGGAATCCCGGCACAGCGCACCGATTTGGTGGTGGAGGGTATCTTCAAAGACTATCTGACATCCCGGGAGCTGGCCCCAATGTTTGGTCAAGAGTCAAATGGCACTTGCCGGGCCGTAGGATGGGAAAACATCCCCATGGTAAGGATGACTAACATCAACCTTGAGCCGGGGGATTGGACACTGGACGAGATTATAAAAGACACCAAAAGCGGCATCTTTGTGGATACCCCTAAAAGCTGGAGTTTAGATGACAAAAGGTGGAATTTCCACTTCGGTCAGGAAATAGGGTATGAGATAAAAGACGGTTCAATTGTGGGGATGGTCAAAAACCCTGCTCACACCGCCATAACGCCGGAATTCTGGGGCTCTTGTGACGCTGTCGCAAGAAAAGACGAGTGGCATATTTGGGGAACACCCGGTTGTGCCAAGGGCGAACCGGTTCAGGTTGTTCAAGTGGGTCACGGGGCGGCGCCGGCGCGATTCAGGAAGGTAAAGGTAGGTGTGGGACAGTGATAGGGAAAGATGATGTTTTCAAAGTCTTGGAAAAGATTACTTCTTTTGCTCAAGGGGTGGACCTTGAGGCGAATTTAACAGCTGAAGATTTCAGTCTGACAAGGTTTTCCAGAAATCACATTCATCAGAACCTAAAACGTCAGAACCACGTTTTGACACTGAGGGTATCCAAAGGTAAAAAAATCGGGACGTGTTCTGTGAACCTTTTGGACGACGGCTCCTTGCGGTGGGCTGTTCAAACAGCTGTGGAAAACATGGAAATGGCAGGGGACGACCCGCAGTTTCCGGGTTTTCCTAAGCCCGGGCCTTATCAAGAGCTGGCTACTTTCGTGCCTGCTACGGCTAACACAACACCAAAATACAGGGCTGATGCCTGTGGCGTGGTGATAGACAAGGCAAGGGAAAAAGGCATCGAAGCGTCCGGCACTTTCCACACCGCCGCGTATGAACATGCCGTGGCAAACACGGCAGGCGTCAGGGCTTACAATGCGTCAACAGACGCGTTTTTTAGAACCATCATAGAATCAGGCCCCAACACCGGCTACGCCGACCGACTTACCAGGGATGTCAGGACTATTGACCCTGTTTCGGTAGCGGAAGAAGCGCTTGAAAAAGCAACACTATACCCGGACGCTATAGCGCTTGAACCCGGCCGGTACGACACGATATTTGAGGAATACGCTTTAGCCGATTTAATACGCTTTCTGGGCTATTTGGCTTTTGGGGCCGAAGCAAAGCAGCAAGGCCGAAGTTTTATGGCTTACGAGATGGGCAAGAAAGTTATGGGCGATAATGTTACCATTTGGGACGATGGCAATGACCTGAGGGGACTTGCGGATCCATTCGACTCTGAGGGGATGCCCAAAAAGAAAGTGGTTATTATCGACAAAGGAGTGGCTTCGGGAGTCGTATACGATTCACGCTCGGCGGCGGTTGAAGGGCATAAATCTACCGGTCACGCCGGGTCACGCACCGGTTGGAGCAGGGGCCCGATGCCGGGAAACATGTTTATGGCTGAGGGAGATTCAACCCGGGACGAAATGATAAAATCCACAAAACGCGGTTTGTTGGTGACGAGATTTCACTACACCCACTGTCCCGAGCCATCCAGGGTAGTCGCTACAGGAACCACCAGGGACGGCACATTCCTTATCGAAGACGGTCAAATCGTGGCACGGGTAAAAAACCTGCGTTTCACGGAATCCATGATAGACGCGTTTGCGCGCGTCGAATCGATTTCCAAAACCTCCAGGTTGACCAGGGATTGGTGGAGCACTTTTACGCCTGTTTTGCCTTGCGTCAAAATGAATGATTTCGCGTTTACAGGCTCAAGTATGGTTTAGACGCCGGATGTTCTGTGTGAAAAATCCCCCGGCACCTGCAACTGCCGGGGGATTTTACTTTGAGCTTACCGGTGTGGTGCGGTCTCGAAATACTCCTGGACCGCGGACAGTATTCCCATAGCCGCGTTTTCCCAGGTCGCAGGCTGCTTGAGCCGAAGCTCTTCTGAAGGATTTGACAAAAACATTACTTCCACCAGCACCGAAGGGCAAGGGGTTTCCTTGGTGACAAAATATTCGGCTTCTCGTACGCCTTTGCTTTGCGTACCAAGGTATGACGTAACATGCTTAAGCAGTAAGGCGGCGAGTTTTTTGGATTCGGCGCCGTATGGCGTGTTGCTGGTCAGGTAGGCCGTTGTACCATTTACGCTGCTATTGTAGTTCCAATCGTTGTGAATCGATATGAAGATATCCGCTATCTGGCCCCAAGCGGCTCTTTTAGCCAAAGAACCACTGTAACCGCCGGCTACGGGTTTTGCATTTGCCGGGGGGTACGACATATCGTAAAGACCTGACCGGGTTATATACACGGTGGCTCCCGCGTTCCTAAGCTTTTCAGCGGCGGCGTTGGCAATTTCCCAGTTTACATTTCTTTCGGCCAAGCCTGTGGGGCCTATAGCCCCGGGGTCTTGGGCTTCATGGCCTGGGTCGAGCACAATAACCCGGCCTGTAAGCCCGCCTTTAGGGAACCGCACTTGGATGACATTGTCACTTTGCTTTATGAGATAAGTGGCGTCTTGGGTGTCCAAAAGCACACAGGTGCCGCCATCTTTTGGGGTAACAGAAAGACATCTGACTGACTCGCCTTGGGATAGAACCGGCATTCCCACAAAAGTCGCTCCCGGTATGAAAAACTCCATGGAATCGCCTTTGTTAGTTACTGTGGGGAAAGCATACCCCACAGTGTTGACAGTAAGAACGTCCCCGTCTGAGTGTGGGCTAATACCTATGGATGTGATGGTGGGGAAGAACTCCAGTACAACTTTCCCAGGCAAGTTGGTTATGACCCTGTAGTTGGCCTTGCCGCTAAGGTTAATAGTTACATCACTGGTTCCAACTTTTAAATCGGAGAATTCAAAACGATTCACAGGCAGAACCGCCTGCGTTCCAAAGAACATCGACGTGCTTATGACTAAGGTAGTTTCGTTTCCCCCGGGAACTATCACGGCCGACTCAAACCCGCCTGTAACAGTAAGAAGCCTGGTCGGACCGTTGGCGTCGACAACTACGGAAAAGGCTTTGGGGGAAGGTTTGGAAACCTCGCCTACCAGCCAATCAGCGACGTAACCAATAAGGCCTTTTGAGGAAATGGCTCGAACCCAGCCGTCGTCTTGGGCGCCCACAACATTAAGAACGTCTCCCTTTTGCAGGGATCCTATAACCGGGTAGCTTGTCCCAGGACCGGCCCTAAAATTCACATCAGTGTGAGTTACCGTAACGGACGCTAATCTGCCTAGTCCCCAAAGTGAATCCGAGGCCCCGCAGCTTATATCCTCGTCGGCGCATTCCGCCTTTGATCCGCTTTGAACGATTTCCGGCGGGTATTCCAGTTGCAGCAATGTTTGATGAATCCAGCCCGATTCGGCCTCCAAATTGACTTTTACCCAATCACCCCGTTTGGCCACGGCGGCGAAAAGCGAGTTTTTTTGGGTCATCCGCCTCACTTCCGAAGCAAGATCCGGGGAGGTTCTAATGTTTACGTCAGTTTTGGTTATCCTTGCATTTATGCTGTAGGATTTAAGATCCACATCGACCAGCCAGTTAGCTATGTAGCCTTCAGAAGAACCCCACTGGATTCTGTACCATTGGCCGGATGAGCCCAATATCGTTACGGACTGCCCTTCAAGTGCTAAACCTACGCTGGCATAAGAGGTGTCCGGGCCTGAGCGAACATTGCACACATCGCCCACCACAGTCCCTTTAAAACCCTGGAAGGATTCAGGCACAGGTTTGGGTGGGTCTGCGGCCTCAACCGGCTTTACAAAGAAAACCGAAATCATGATGAATACCAGCACCCAGACGGTACAGGTATTTGCAGTTCTCGACCTAGATCGCCACAAAATGGTCACCCCGGTTCTTATTTGCGCAGTTGGAAAGGTATTCTTGGAATTTGACTCCAATCCTGCAAAAGGTGTTCCATTCTGGCGAAAAAGAACATGGCCCAAAACTCGGCCATGTCGGAAAGGTTATATTATAACAGGCTTAACCTGCTTTTGCTTTTAGGCGGTAATCTTCTATGGCTTTGTGAAGGGCGTCAGCCGCAAGGTTTGAACAATGCATTTTCGGCGGGGGGAGCCCGCCCAAGGCCTCGGCTACCACCTTGTTGGAAACCGCCATGGCTTCGTCCAGCTTTAGCCCTTTCACCAATTCCGTAACCATGGAGCTCGTAGCGATCGCGGCTCCGCAGCCAAAAGTTTTAAATTTGATATCATCAATTCGCCCGTCTTTTACGCGAATGGTTATGCGCATGATGTCTCCGCACACGGGGTTTCCCATTTCCCCAATGCCATCGGGGTTTTCCAGCTCTCCCACGTTTCTGGGATTAAAAAAGTGATCCATCACTTTGTCATTGTACATAATGATACCCTCGCCTTTCCCCGCGCAAAAAACTTACAGCGCTGACATATCTCTTAATCTTTTTACTATTGGGGGTAAAACGGAGATGACGTAGTCTAAATCTTCCTTCGCAGTGCTTTGCCCTAACGTCATCCTTAAAGACCCGTGGGCCATTTCGTGGGGAACCCCCATGGCCAAAAGTACATGTGAAGGTTCCAGGGACCCGGATGTGCAGGCAGACCCAGACGACGCGCCGATTCCCAACAAATCCAAGTTCAAAAGCATGGCTTCTCCTTCAACACTTTTCACGCTGATGTTAACGTTATGGGGAAGTCTTTTCACTGGGTGCCCATTTAGCACGGTGTTGGGGATGCTGCTAAGAATTCCGGATATCAAATAATCTCGCAATTCCTGTAACCGGGGGCTTTCTTGGGCCAGGTTCTGTTTGGCTTGGTAACAAGCCTCCCCCAAACCCACTATTCCCGTCACGTTTTCAGTGCCCGCCCGCAGGCCGCGCTCGTGTGCGCCGCCGGTAATCTGCGGCTCAAGCCGCACTCCTCTTCTGACATAAAGAGCGGCCACACCTTTGGGCCCGTACATTTTGTGCCCCGATAATGTCAGAAGATCAATGTTCATATCCTTGACGTCTATCTGTAACAGTCCCGCGCTTTGTACCGCATCGGTGTGAAAAAGAACCCCTTTGGAACGGGCTATTGACGCTATTTCTTCTATGGGCTGGATAGTGCCAACCTCGTTTTGACCGTGCATAATCGTAATCAAAAAGGTATCATCGCTGATGGATTTTTTGACATCGCCGGGGTCTACCATTCCATATTTATCAACAGGAAGGTAAGTTACCCTGAACCCGTTCTTTTCAAGATCCTCACAGCTGTGTAAAACCGCGTGGTGCTCTATTGCCGAGGTAATTATGTGATTTTTGCGGCCCCGGTTCTTTGCCGCCGCACCCCTAATGGCTAAATTGTCTGATTCCGTGCCGCTGGATGTGAAAAAGATTTCTTGCGGCGCAGCGCCAATGAGATCTGCTGTTTTTCCGCGCGCTTCTTCAATAGCCGCTTTTGCCCTTTGTCCCCATTTGTGGATGCTGGAAGCGTTTCCGAAGTTCTCGCTGAAAAAAGGCATCATCGCCTCAAGCACTTCTGGTGAAACAGGCGTTGTAGCAGAATGATCCAAATAAATGCGGCGCGCGTGTGCGATAACTTGTGTACTCAAATAAAGGGCCCCCTTCTCACTGGGCTACAGTTCTTTAGGTGATTGGTTTGCCAAAGTTTCCAAAGTAAAAGAATCCAAGACAGAGTCTATCGCTTCGCCAACTTTTTGCCATACCATTCTGGCCTGGCAATCTTCGGGGCAAGATTTAGGCATATCCGTATCGGACACACATTTGACGGGTATTACAGGTCCCTCTACTGCCCGCACTATTTCCCCCACTGTTATGCTTTTAGCGGGTCTACCCAGCACATAACCGCCCCCAAACCCTCTGCGGCCAATCACCAAGCCGTCTTCTCGTAACGGCCTCACAATTTGCTCCAGATATCTTTGGGAGATATTTTGGGCCGAAGCAATTTCGGCCAAAGACGCGTGGGAATCACCGGCGCGTGCCAGTTCATACATGAGCAACACCGCATGTTGACCTCGGGTCGACAGTCTAAATGGCATTTGGCTCCTCCTCAATTCCTATTATTATAGTAGGATTACTCTTAGTCAATAGTTTGGAGGTAAGACGCGGCAAGAGGTATTATATGTTTTAAGATAGAAATTCAGCTTTGAGACCAAAAAACAATGAAAACGGGGGATTAGTTGTGGATGTCGACGATAAGTCCCTAAACGAGATAATCGCGAACCTGGAAAAAGAAACGAAGAAAAGGCCCACCGATGAAAGTGTGCGGCTACAGTTAGCCCTTTCCTATATGAGGGTTGGGCGGCAGGATGAGGCAAAAGAAACCCTGCAAGGTGTGTTGCGCAAGAACAGGAAAAATGTCGACGCTCAATACTATTTGGGTATTTTGCACGCCGATGCAGAAGAAATAGATAACGCCATAGAAAGCTTTCAAAAGGTGGTTTCCCTAGACAAATCACATAGCCCCGGGCATTATTTTTTAGGGAAGCTTCTTGCCCTTAAAGGAGACTTGGATTCGGCCATTAAAGCCACAGAACAGGCCAAAACTCTTTCGCCGGGCAATGTTTTAGCCAGAAGCCAGTTAGGGGAATTATACATAGCCAGAGGCAGAGTCTCCGATGCCGTCACAGAATGGGAAGAGATTCTTAAAGTTGACCCTCAGAACCTACAGGCTTTGCACAACCTTGGGGCGTCTTTGACCGACTCGCAAAAGCACCAGGAAGCTTTGGCCTATTTGTCGAAAGCGGAAAAGCTGGGGTCGGATAACCCGGGACTGTACTTCAATATAGGCATTTGCCAACTGGCCATGAAAGAATACGATAAAGCTATTGCCGGGTTTACAAAGGCTTACGAATTGGAGCCCGACAACACCGTAACCCTTACTACTTTGGGGGAGGCCTACGCTTCTTCGGGGCAATTGGATAAGGCTATTGAAACTTGGGGAACAGCTTTAGATAAAAAACCCGACGATCTTTTCGCCGCTTTTAACCTTGGGCTTGCCTATTTTCAAAAAGAGGACCTGGAAAAAGCTGTCGACTACTGGGAGACTTGCGTGGCGATAGAACCGCGTTATGTACCCGCGATGCGCAATTTGGCCATTGCGGCATTTGGCCAGGGCGAGTTGGATCGGGCGGCTTTTTGGTGGGAATCTCTGAGAAAGGCAGAGCCCAACGCCATTGACGCCGACTTGGCAGTAGGGGAGATTTATTTTCGCATGGGGGAGTTTTCTCAGGCAGAGGCTGTGTGTGACAGTCTGTTAGAGAAGCTTGGGAAAATTCCTAACATAGAAGAATACAAACCGGTTCAATCTTCGGCCGAGTTTTTAAGGGGCGCCGTCGCTATGGCGCTGGGAAAATACAAAGATGGCTTAGCCCATTGGGCGGCTAGCAGAAAACTGGAGCCGGACTTTGCTCAATCAAATGCGGCGTTTATATCTAAGTACATATGGCCGTCCCTTATATCCCAGGCGGAGCAACACCAAAAAGAATCTGACAAAGAAGTGCTCCGTTTGGTGAAAGAGCACGTGAAGAACAGTACCGTTCCGCCTAGAGCGCCTGAATCCGGAACTCAGGAGGACGTCAACAGCATTAGCCAAGACAAAGGTAACGAGAAAGCAAGAAAAGGAGGCCTCTCGTGGCTTTTTCGAAACAAGAAGTAGAAAACAACCGCGTGTTCTCTGAGATTGACGTTGTTGCGCTTGTAGGGCCTAGCGGGACAGGCAAATCTCACCGTGCCATGGCTGTGGCGCAAGAACGGGATTGTGACGCGCTTATAGATGATGGTTTGTTGATATCGGATTCTCGGATTCTCGCGGGGCGTTCGGCAAAGCGTGAGGAAACTACTACGGCGGCTATTCGCAGAGCTATCTTTTCCACAGCTTCCCACGTGTCTGAAGTTCGCGGAGCTTTGGCGGCTTTGCGGCCCGCAAGGCTTCTTGTGCTGGGGACCTCAGTGACGATGGTGGACCGAATAACTGGTCGGCTGGGTCTGAACCCGCCAAGAGAATATTTGGATATCAAGGATCTTGCCACAAATGAAGAGATACATAAAGCGCTGTGGCAAAGAAAGCAAGAAGGCAAACACGTTATTCCGGCGCCCACCTTTGAAGTCAAGAAGACCTTTTCCGGATATCTTGTTGACCCTTTGCAGATGTTTGTTCGCTCAAGAGCGGAACGGCGGTATATATCGGCCGAAAGGTCTGTAGTAAGACCGACTTACAGCTACTTCGGGCATTTCTTTATAGCCGACGCCGTGGTCATGCAAATGGCGCAAAAAGTATGTTTTGAGGTAGATGGTGTGAAGAAAGTTCTGAAAGTTATGGTGTTTTCAACGGGGGCGGGCACGGTTATCGATGCTGAACTTGTGCTCAATCACGGCGGAAACTACTTCGATGTTCTGAAAACTGTCCAAAAGGCGCTTAAAGAAAAGCTTGAATATCTGACAGGCATATACCTCGAACAAGTGAATGTTTTGGCCAAGAAAATAAGTCTTGAATAAATGGCTTCGCGTAAGGCTACTGGCCAGACCTCGTCCTATACCCCCAAACCTGTTCCATCCATACGTGAGGTTGTGAAATATCGTACAGTTTGACGAAAGACGTGTAAAACATCTAGAATGATGGGTGTGTGTAGTCATGGACTGGCAGGTCGAAAGCCATGTGAATAAGCGATGAGGTGGTGCGGGTGGTCAATCTTAAGCGTGGTTACGGAGGAGTAAAGGTACCGGACAAAAAAGAGTTTTCGTCTGGGGCTGCTGTAGTGTCCGTGGGCGCGCCCAAGGAGCTTTGTCTTTTCCTTTCACAGCATATCGGCGCACCTGCGAATGCTTTAGTTAAGGCACGAGATCCGGTAAAGAAGGGTCAGATCATAGCCGAAGCGAGGGGGGCAGTCAGCGCTCCGATTCACGCTCCGACATCGGGTAAAGTCAAAAGTGTTGAACAAAGATACCAACCGGTTTTAGGGCGGCTAGCGGATGCTATAGTAATTGAACCCGACGGCAAAGATGAGCTGCACGAGTCGGTAGTGCCTAAAGCAAAGTCGCTAGACGAAATATCCAAAGAAGATCTAGTGAAACTTACCAGGGATTCGGGCATTGTGGGTTTGGGCGGCGCAGCCTTTCCCACTGCCGTAAAGCTAACACCTCCTCCCGATAAGAAGATCGATGTATATCTTCTTAATGGGATCGAGTGCGAGCCGTATTTGACGGCTGATGAACGCTTGATGATGGAAGAGCCGGACGATGTTATTTTCGGCTTCAGAGCTTTAATGAAGGCCAGTGGAGTAGACAGAGGAATTGTCTGCATAGAAGATAACAAAGCGGAAGCCGTTTCGGCCATGAAGAAGGCTATGGAACCCTATCCTGAACTGGAGTTGGCTGTTCTTCCCACGTTGTATCCAAGCGGGGGAGAAAAACAGCTCATACACATCGTCTTGGGCAGGCAGGTTCCGCCCCCGCCCGGTCTTCCTTTAGATGTGGGGGTTATCGTTTCAAACGTAGGGACAGCGAAGGCTTTGGCCAATGCCGTGAAAACAGGGATGCCTTTGGTGGAAAGAATCGTGACTGTAACCGGAGAAGGCATAAAAGAGCCCTCAAACTTTAGGGCATTGATCGGTACGCCGGTTTCATATCTCCTTGAAAAGGCCGGCGGTTTTTCAGGTACTCCCGGCAAGGTTGTTATGGGCGGACCTATGATGGGGCCCTCTATCCGAGATCTCGATTCCCCAATTATGAAAGGCACTTCCGGGATTCTGGTTCTCACAAGAGAGCAGTCAAAAGACGAACAAGTTCAGCCTTGTCTTCGGTGCGGCAAGTGTGTGGAGGTATGTCCAATGCACCTTATGCCAGTGTGGATGGCCGCTTCGGCAGAACACGGGTACCTGGATGACGCTGAAAAGTTTAGAGTAATGGATTGTTGTGAATGCGGGGCTTGCACGTATGAATGTCCCTCAAAAAGACCGTTGGTGCAACACATCAAACTGGCCAAACAAGAAATAACGGCCAGAAGGAGAGCTCAGGCCTCTCGTTAACTGCGAAGAGGTAGGACGGAGGGTAACTCATGGGAGAAAAGCTTATAATAACGCCGTCTCCACATATGAAAAGCCCCAATACGGTAAAAGGGATAATGCGGGATGTAGTTATCGCCCTTTTACCCGCTTGCGTGGTAGCGGTTGTGTTTTTCGGCGTAAAGGCTTTCTTAGTACTGCTTGTGTCTACCGTATCCGCGGTTTTGGCGGAGGCTTTGTATGAGAGGGCGGTAGGGCGCCAAATTACCATAAACGATTACTCGGCGGTAATCACGGGGCTTCTTTTAGCGATGACGCTTCCCCCCGGGGTGCCGCTTTATGTTCCTGTGGTGGGGTCTGTGTTTGCCATTGTAATAGCAAAGCAGATTTTTGGCGGCTTGGGCTGCAACTTTATAAATCCTGCTCTTGCGGGCAGGGCCTTTCTTTTGGCCGCGTACCCCATGCAAATGACTCAGGATTGGCTGAACCCTGTAACTGCCGACGCACTGTCCGGCGCCACTCCGCTGGCAGTTTTTAAAGGGACAGGTGTCGGTACAATGCCCGGTGTAATGGACCTTCTCATAGGAAAAAGGGCGGGCTCTTTGGGGGAGACCTGTATCCTGGCGCTCATTTTGGGCGGTCTGTATTTGGTTTGGCGAAAGGTTATCGATTTCCAGACCCCTATCGGGTTTCTGGGAACCTTGTTTTTAGGAACATTGGTATTTGGCAAATCAGGGCAGTTGTTCAAGGGTGATGGAGTCACAGCCTTACTTTTGGGCGGCGCGGTGTTGGGCGCCTTCTTTATGGCCACCGATTATGTAACTTCACCCGTTACCCCCAAAGGCAGGCTGTACATGGGGATTGGAGCGGGTTTCATCACTTTAATCATTAGGCTTTGGGGTGGGTACCCGGAGGGAGTTACCTACGGTATTTTGTTCATGAATCTGGTCACCCCGCTCATAGATAGATTTGTCGTGCCGAAATACTACGGCTATGAGCATGATGTCGCGGCGAAACGTATCGCCGCCGGGAGGTGAGCCTGTAGTGAAAAAAAGGTCTCTTATTAGCGAATTTACAAAAGGGTTTGTGGAAGTAAACCCGGCGTTCAAACTGGTCATCGGTATGTGTCCTACATTAGCCGTAACCACCTCTGTGGTTAACGGGTTTTGGATGGGCGTGGCCGTCATTTTTGTGCTTACGTTTTCAAACGTGTTTGTCTCGCTTTTGAGGAAGGTAATCCCTGACGGGATTCGCATCCCGGTATTTGTCATACTTATAGCGACTCCCGTTGTCATTGTCGAGCTTCTGATGAGAGCTTATCTGCGTGATATGTACCAAGTTCTTGGCATATTTGTACCTTTAATAGTGGTGAACTGTATCATAATAGGTAGGGCGGAAGCCTTTGCTTACAGAGAGTCCGTAGCGAGATCACTCATGGACGGACTTGGTATCGGAGCGGCAAACACCATGAACCTGATGGTAATTGGAGCTATAAGGGAGTTCTTCGGAACAGGACAAATAGCTTTGGGTTCTGGGGTGTTCCCCAGTGTTCCGCTATTTGAGCCTTTGGTAGTAATGCTAACCCCACCCGGAGGGTTCATGACTTTGGGGGTTTTGATGGCGGTTTTGAATATTTTCATCCAACGTTCCGAAAAAGCAAAACGCGTGGCCTAGGCCATTTAGGATGGAGGGATGACCGTGGAATTGGTTTCTATTTTGTTGGGGGGAGTACTAATCTCCAACATGGTGTTTATGCAGTATCTCGGGCTCTGTCCGTTCTTGGGTTTGTCGGAGCAGATGGAGACGGCCCTGGGCATGTCGGGAGCGGTTGTATTTGTAATGACTCTTGCTTCCGCGGTGGCCTCGGCTTTTGAAACTTTTGTGCTGTTGCCCCTGCACCTAGAGTACATGAGGACTATTGTATATATTTTGGTAATCGCAGGATTTGTGCAGCTTGTGGAGATTTTCCTCAAGAAAGTGGCTCCCGGTTTGTACAAATCTTTGGGCATTTATTTGCCTCTTATAACCACCAACTGCGCAGTGCTGGGGGCGGCTTTGATTAACGCCGGTAAGAGCTACGGGGTGCTCATGAGCGCTTTCAACGGGTTGGCGGGTGCCCTTGGGTGGAGTTTGGCTATTCTCATTTTTGCGGGTATCAGAGAACGGTGGAAATACATGGATATTCCCAAGGCGCTTAAAGGCTTTCCTTTGGCTTTGGTATCAACTTGCCTAATGTCTTTAGCGTTTCTGGGTTTCCAGAACCTGTTTTCGAGCTTGTTCAAATAGAGGTGATCTGCTGTGGTTCAAGCTACCGTATTTCTTGGCGCGTCGGGGCTCGCAATTGGTGTCCTGTTAGCTTTAGCTGCTAAAAAATTCAAGGTAGAAGAAGATCCGAAAATTGCGGAAATTTTGGCATGCCTGCCCGGCGCCAATTGCGGCGGGTGCGGTTTCCCCGGTTGTTCCGGGCTGGCCGCCGCTATTTGCCAGGGCCGCGCCGCAGTAAACGCTTGCCCTGTTGGCGGTAACCCCGTGGCCGAGAGAATATCCGAAATCATGGGAGTGGGCGCGGAAGCAGTTGTGCCTCAAGTGGCGGTTATTTATTGCCAGGGAGACAATACGAATGCGGAGAAAACCGCGGAGTATTACGGTGTAACCGAGTGTCAGGCACTGAACATGCTTGGCGGTGACAAGCAATGCACTTTCGGTTGTCTTGGCCTCGGTACGTGCGCGCGCGCGTGTCCTTTTGGGGCTATTACTATGGCTGACAACGGTTTGCCTGTGGTTGACGTTGAAAAATGCACAGGGTGCGGTATTTGTGTCGCAGCTTGCCCCCGTGGTGTGATAGGCCTTGCGCCTATCGATCAAGAGGTTCATGTGCTTTGCCGTTCTTACGAAAGGGGCCCTGTAGTAAGGAAGCACAATAAAGCCGGGTGCATTGCGTGCAGCGCGTGCGTCAGAGCTTGCCCCGAGAACTGTATCGTCATGGATAAAGGGACCTTGGCAAAAATCGACTATACGGTTTGCACCAATTGCGGTATATGTTCAACCAAATGCCCCGTAGGTACCATATCATTTCCCAAGAAAAAGGTTGATGTGGCTTAAAGAGGGGATTTTTACTTAAAGCGCCAAAATAATCCGCTGGGTGATATGACATCCAGCGGATATGCTTCTTTTAAGGGGGTGACCACACTGAAAACTCGAAGCCTTTTCCAGTTCATGGTGCTCTGCCTTGCGGCAGCGGCGTGTGTTGGCTGCTCTTCTTTTCAAAGCAGACGTTTGGTGGAAAAGACCAGCTACGGCATTATGGATACCGACGTTACAATCAAGGCCTATGGGCGTGATGCCGAAGCGGCTGTTGACGCGGCTTTTGAGGAAATTAAAAGGCTGGATGCTCTTTTGAGTGCCCATGATTCTGGATCTGAAATATGGGCGGTAAACCAGAATGCGGGGATTGACCCGGTTGAAGTCTCCCCGGATACCATGTATGTCGTAGAAAGAGCCCTGTACTTTGCCCAAATTACAGACGGAGCTTTTGATCCCACCATTTTACCGGTGATGTCCTTATGGGGTTTCGGCACACCTGCGGCAAGTGTACCGAAACCCGCTGAGCTTCAAGACGCTTTAAAACTTGTAGATTACAAAAAAATATACGTAAACAGCGATGATGGCACAGTGTTTGTCAGCGAATATGGGATGGGGTTGGATCTGGGCGGCATCGCCAAAGGTTACGCGGTGGATAAAATGGCCCAGGTGATGCGAGACAAAAACGTGTCTTCGTTTCTCATAAATGCCGGCGGCAACACGCTTACTTCCGGTACCAAACCCGACGGCAGCCTGTGGCGGGTTGCGGTAACAGATCCTTCAAACCCTGAGGATTTCATCGGGGTTATGCCGTCAAAGAATCTTGCCATTGTGGGATCCGGCGATTACCAAAGGTTTTTCGTGGAAGATGGTGTAAAATATCATCATATTATAGACCCAAAAACAGGATATCCTGTAAGGGGAATCCATGGAACTGCAGTGTTTCTGCCTTCGTCAACAGATGCGGATGCCTTGTCTACATCGCTTTTTGTTTTGGGCCCTGACGCCGGTGAGGAGATATTGACGAAATTTGAAAACCTGGGCGTTATATATGTCGTTGAGGACGGAAATATGATACTCCAGGGTCTTGTGGACGATTTCGTGTTCCAATAGTATTGCAGTTAGAGGCGTTTGTTCCGTATAGAAATGGGTGGATAGAGGAACGGTAGATTGGTATAATCTGGAGTGACGTCCTATGAGAAAGCAGACTCGAACGTGGTTGTTTTTCGTGGCTCTTATGGCCGGCGCTATAGTAGGCAGCATAATTGGCCAGGTACTATCGGGTATAGCCCCCGTATTGGCACAAGGCTTCACTGTTGGGATCGATCCGCCTTTCGTTCTGGACTTGAACGTAATGGCATTTTCTCTTGGATTTACGTTGCATTTGAACTTGGCGGGCGGAATTGTTGTTTTATTGTTGATTTTACTGCTCGGACGGTGAAAAATCTGTGAGGCTCATTTTAGCTTCAGAGTCGGCCAGACGAAAAGATTTGCTTCGATCTGTTGGGATCGAACCTTTGGTGGTGCCTTCGGGGATCGATGAGGCCTTTGTGGAAACGGCAGGCGACCCGGGGACTATGGTTGTGTGCTTGGCTCGGCAGAAAGTAGACGCCGTGTCCCAAAGGTATCCCAAGGACTATATATTGGGTGCGGACACAGTGGTTAGCATCGATGGCCACATTTTGGGAAAGCCGCAAGACGCCGCAGAGGCAAAATCCATGTTAAGGCGTTTGTCAGGCAGAACTCACCAGGTGTACACGGGGGTAGTGTTGTACGACCCAAAAACTTCCCGGGCGCTATCCGATTGGGATTGCACCGATGTCACCTTCAAAAGGCTTTGTGACCGTGAAGTGGAATGGTATGTGGGGACAAAAGAACCTATGGATAAAGCCGGCGCTTACGGGTTACAAGGCTTGGGCGCTTTTTTCGTAAGTCGGGTTGTAGGAGACTATTCAAGCGTCATTGGCCTGCCTTTACCTAAAACTTACGATCTTTTGAAACGTTCAGAATTAAAACTTAACGATCTTATGCGTTGACCCATTCCCTACAGGGGGCAAAAGCTGCGAAGGGCGCCCGTAGAAGGAGGAGTCAAACATAACTTCAGAGCATTTGACAATTCAAGATTGGCCTGTTCAGGACAGGCCCCGGGAGAGGATGGCGCGTCTGGGCGCTGAAGCATTGAGTGACGCCGAGATAATAGCCATACTTGTGGGCACGGGACGTTCCGGAGAGTCGGCGGTCCAATTGGCGTGGCGTATGGTTTCAGACAGTCAGAAAAACTATGGAACAGGTTTGGGTTTTCTCACACAAGCCACTGACGACGAGATTAGAGCCATATCCGGTATAGGCCCCGCAAAAGTGGCCCGGCTTAAAGCGGCCGGAGAGATAGCCAAAAGGCTTCAAAGGCCGCGCCTTGGCACAGGTAAACCGGTTACTGTACGGCAAGGTAAAGAAGTGTACGAGCATGTGCGGCATTACGCCCACGGATTGGACAGAGAACATTTTTGGATATTGACGCTCAACGCAAGACACCAGATTACCGGCAAAGAGCTCATATCTGTGGGAAGTCTAGATGCTTCTATAGTGCATCCCAGGGAGATATTTAAAAATTGCATAAAGAAAAGCGCTAAGGCCATCATTTTGGTTCACAATCATCCTAGCGGGGATCCAACGCCCAGCGATGAAGACATAAATGTCACCAAAAGGCTCATAGATGCGGGTAGGCTTTTGGGCATACACGTATTAGATCATGTTGTTGTCGCCGAGGGGAGCTATGTCAGTATAAGAGAGCTGTCTCCTGGCTGGTTCTAGAGAGACGCGATTCAAAAAAGGAGTGTGGGTACGGTGCAATGGCTCTACAACTACCTAAGTAAAGATATTGGCATAGACCTGGGGACGGCTAATACTCTTGTACACGTCAGAGGCAAAGGAGTCGTGTTGATGGAACCTTCGGTGGTAGCCATAAACGCTGATTCCAAAGAGGTGCTTGCTGTTGGCACCGAAGCAAAACTGATGATAGGACGCACCCCGGGTAACATAATTGCCGTGCGGCCCATGAAAGACGGAGTCATTGCAGATTTTGACATTACCCAAGCTATGATGAGGTATTTTATCCGCAAAGCTTACAGGCGGCGTATTCTAAAACCTTTCGTTTTGGTGGCTGTCCCGTCGGGCTGCACCGAGGTGGAAAGAAGAGCTGTTATTGACGCGGCCGAATCCGCGGGGGCGCGGGACGCGGAGACTGTTCCGGAACCCATGGCGGCGGCTGTGGGAGCCGGATTGCCGGTTAACGAACCTACGGGAAACATGGTCGTAGATATTGGCGGCGGCACCTGTGAAGTAGCCGTGATTTCCCTGGAGGGCATAGTTACCTCGAGATCTATCAGGGTTGGCGGCGATGAACTTGACGATTCTGTGGTCAGTTATGTTAAGCGAGCTTACAATCTGCTTATTGGCGAAAGAACCGCCGAGGAAGTGAAAGTTGCCATTGGCTCTGCTTTTGAGCTGGATGAAGAGCAAAGCGCCGAAATCAGAGGCAGGGATTTGGTGACGGGCCTTCCGCGAACCATTACCGTGGATTCAAGGGAAATCCGAAAGGCGTTATCTGAACCTGTGGGCGCAATCATCGACGCAATCAAGGGTACTTTGGAACGCACGCCCCCGGAGCTTGCGGCGGACATTATGGATCGTGGGATAGTTATGACCGGTGGGGGATCCTGCCTAATGGGGCTAGATAAACTCATATCCCAGGAGACGGGGATGCCCGTACACATAATCGACGATCCCTTGCAGGCTGTGGCCAAAGGCACCGGGATTATGCTCGAAGACCAGCCTATGCTGAGAAAAGTGCTTGCTTCGTCCAGGAGGGCGAAGCAATAACGCTTCATATAAGGATGGGATCGTGTGAGGCGGCAATTACCTTATAAAAAAGTGATCACACTTGTGGTACTTGTAGCCGCCTCCATTTTCCTTTTGAGTTTGGCGGGCAATACCCGCAGCGGGCCCAGTATATGGCAAAGCGTGTTCTTGAAAATATCCAGCCCTGTATTTCAAACCGCAGACAAAATTGGGGCCAAATGGAATGCCTGGACCGCTCTTCTTGCTGATAAAGCCGACTTGGAAAAAGAGAACAAAAGGTTATCCCAAGAAACCGAGACGGTGGAACATTTGCGCGCCTTGGTAGAGGAGCTCCGGCGAAAAAACGCGGCTTACAGGGAGCTTCTTGGGTTCAAGGAAAGCTCTCAAGAACAATACCTGGTGGCGGAAATTGTCGGACGAAACCCTGTAAAATGGTTCTCCACTGTTGCGATTTCCTTGGGGGAGGAAGACGGGGTCGAGGTAGATTCCCCGGTGGTATCGGGAAGCGGACTTGTGGGTCGCACATTGTCTGTTGACAAGGAAATGTCCACTGTGGTTCTTATAACCGACCCTGAAAGCGGTGTAGGGGTTATGCTGGAGCGCTCCCGGGATTTTGGTGTTTTGTTGGGCACCGGCGACCCCGAAAACTTGGTGTTGCGTTTGTTCAACAAAGACGCCGACATTGAACCAGGCGACAAAGTACTGACTTCCGGTGTAGGCAGCAAATTTCCCCCAGGGATTTTCGTAGGAGAAGTTCAATCTGTGTATATCCCGAGGCCTGGTCTGGTCAAAGAAGCCGTTATCAGGCCTGCCGCCGACCTTCAGCATTTGGAAGAAGTATTGGTGATGATGCGATGACACGCAAACAGTGGCAAACTGTAATTTTGACTGTAGCGCTCAGTCCGGTTTTTAAGGCGATTGAGTTCGTAGCTTTTCCGGGTGGGCGGAAACCCGATCTTCTATTGCTTCTGGTCATATCTGTGAGTCTCACTTGCGATATGTGGGATTCTATGCCCTTAGGTTTTATTGTGGGCCTTTTAGAAGACCTTGCGGCAAAAAGGTTTTTAGGGGTAAGGGCGATTTCTTTGGCTTTAGCCGCGGGAACCGTGTCTTTGGGCTCAAAGGCCTTAAACCCCGACGCTGCTATTTCCAAGCTTGCTTTGGCTTTTGCCGCTTCTGTTACAGGCGACGCGGCGGCTTTTTTGGTTCTACGCGGCTTAGGTTTATCGTTTAGCTTGTCGTATTTCAAAACCGTGCTGCTTGGAACTTTGTTTTGGTCAGTGATGTTAGTGATACCGATAAACGCCATTATGACAAAACTGGTCCAATTGTTGTCAAATATCTTGCCCGGTAAAACCCACCGCGAAGGGGGGCTTTGGGCGTGAGCCTGTATCGTAAAGAGGATAACGTAACAGGCCAAAACCTACCCTGGGCCGAAATGAAATCCAGGCGGGATACTTTTATCATAATATTTGCTTTGGTTTTTGCGCTGCTTGTTGGACAGCTTGTGAACCTTCAAGTCGTTCAGGGCGAAAACTACCGATCGATTTCAATGGAAAACTACATGAGGATCACCCCTATCGCGGCACCCCGCGGAAATATAGTGGACAAAGATGGCACGATTTTGGTGACAACGCGCCCGTCGTTTTCGGTTTACTATTGGTTCTTGGATGAAGACAAGGCTAATGAAACCTTGCCCCGTCTGTGCGATATTCTGGATATCGATTTGGCCAAAGTTGAGGCCACTGTAGACAGGTATTCAGGCCGCTATTTTGAACCTATACCTATCGCAAAGGATATAAGCACAGAACAATATGTGGCAATTGTGGAAGACGCGCCTGATCTTCCAGGTGTATTTATAGAATCGGAGCCAATTAGGTTTTATCCTAACGGCCCGGTGGCGTCTTTGGTGCTGGGGTACGCTAGCGAAATAACCGGCGAACAGTTGGGCGACCCTGTGTGGTCAGAATACAAAATGGGCGATACCGTGGGTCAGCAGGGCTTGGAAAGGTTCTACGAATCCACTCTGAAAGGCAAAAAGGGCGGCTACCAGGTGGAAGTGGACCATAGGGGCCGTCCGACCGGCAATGTCGGGCCCGGTATTGATCCCGAATCGGGTAACGACGTTCATCTCAATTTGGATACCGGATTGCAGGAAGCCGCGGAAATGGCCCTCAAATCCACCGTAGATTCTAGCGCAACGGCTAAAGCCGGGGTAGCCATAGTATTGGATGCAAAAACCGGAGGAGTTTTGGCAATGGCTCAATACCCCGGTTTTGACGCCAACCGCCTTGTGGCCGGTATCAGCCAAAAAGACTTTGACGACTATATTTCAACAGGATTATGGAGATTCTCAAACCTGGCGGTGACGGGTTTGTACCCGCCCGGTTCTGTTTTCAAAATTGTCACTGCCGTGGCGGCTTTGGCGGAGGGAAAAGTCACCCCCAATGAGACATTTTTCTGTCCTGGGTACCATCCTTTGGTGCCCTCGTTGCCATGCAATAAGGCAGGGGGCCACGGTTCGGTTGACATGGTTGAAGCCTTGGCTGTTTCGTGCAACGTGTACTTTTATGAGATGGGCAGGCGTTTGGGGGTTGATTCCATCGCCAAGTACGGGGCCGCAATGGGGCTGGGTTCTACAACCGGAATCGATCTTTTGGGAGAGTATTACGGCACCGTGCCAAGTTCCGCCTGGAAGGCCGCGGCCTATGAAGACGGTAGGGTGGCGCAGCCTGAGTTTTTATACTCCGAGCACATGATGGCTGCCATGGGACAGGTGTTTCACTTGGATACCCCAATGCAGATGGCGTCGGTGGCGCAAACCTTGGCCAACGGCGGGGTGCGGATGAGGCCCCGGTTGGCAAGCTACATCACAAATTCCGCGGGTGAGGTTGTGGAGGAGTTCCCAGCCGAGGTGCTAGGCGTTTTGGATGTAGACGAAAGCGTGCTGGATACGGTTAAACAAGGTATGATTGAAGTCACGTCACATATTAACGGTACAGCGTATTGGGCGTTTTATGGGCTGCCAATGCAGGTAGCCGGGAAGACGGGGACCGCGGAAAATCCCACCGGGCAAAGTCACGCGTGGTTTGTGGGGTTCGGGCCCAGCGAAGATCCGGAAATTGCCGTAGCCGTAGTGGTGGAACAAGGCGGTTCGGGTTCGGGTGTGGCGGCTCCTGTTGCCAGAGAGATTTTTGACGCCTATCTTTTGTTGAAAGAAGATGTACTGCGAAGCGGAGAGTGAAGTTAGGCGGGGGTGGAATTTTGTCAGTAAGGCAAGACGTTGTGTTTAAAGGTGTAAAAGACGGGCTGTATATTACTCTTAACGATACTCAGGAATTGGATGTTTTAAAAGAAAAGCTGAAAGAGCGTCTGCTTCAGGCGGAATGCTTTTTTCAAAGCTCTGACGTTATATTGGATGTGGGGACGCGACAATTGTCTATCGATGAGGTGCTGGATATTCAGCACATTCTGGCTTCGCCTTCAGGTTTGCGCCTGAAAAAGTTGGTACACGGTGATTACCAAGCGCCTGTTGTAAAGGACAAGATTCGTAAAGGGATTCCTGAACCGGCCGCCGTTCTTCCAAAAGTTCCTGAAACGCGTCCTCTTAGCCATCCGGACTCCGGCGTCCAAGAGACACTGCTTCATAGGGGGACTTTGAGATCAGGCCAAAGAATTGACCACCATGGCAATGTCGTAGTGATCGGCGACGTCAATCCCGGCGCTGAAATACGTGCTACAGGCGACATCGCCGTCATGGGGGCCTTAAGGGGCCTGGCCCACGCCGGGGCCAACGGCGATATAGACGTTTCGGTGATAGCTTTTCGTTTAGCTCCAACACAGCTTAGGATCGCGGACATAATCGGGCGTCCTCCCGAAAACAGTGATTCTTCAGCGAAAGAACCAGAGGTAGCAAGATTAAAAGACGGTATGATTATAGTTGAAGCGCTTGAGGGAACTCGATGGGAGGGAGAGCGTTGAACCAGGCAATAGTGATCACTTCGGG
>CAYPVF010000004.1:15689-33079 GCA_964414105.1 uncultured Eubacteriales bacterium | reverse complement strand
GCGTGGTACAAGCTTAACAGTGATGGCAAAGACAGTAGTGGTAACGGCTATGACTGTACGTGGGGTGGCACCGAGGCTTATGCCGATGGCGTGACGGGGCGGGCCGCAAGTTTCAACGGGGCGTCGTACTTATCTGGGCCTAAAAATACGCTTTCGGATTCTACAGTGTTTACAATGAGCGCATTTATCAAAACAGCATCAACGGAAGTAGGTTCTCCTATTGTAGGCGAACGAATTGTTACAATACACCGTCTTTCAGGCAGTACAAAAACAGCTATTGGCCTTTTCGGGTCTGTGATCGGTGTTAGGACAGGTAGTGTGAAAGGCTCTATCGTTGTAAACGACAATGCGTGGCATCACGTTGTAGGAGTACACAGCAACTCGGATGTTAAAATTTATGTTGATGGGATTTTAGACGTGGCTGGCTCAGATGAATTGCCATCTGGACTGTATGATATTAATATAGGTTCATACCGTGAGAGAGATGGGCTGTGGTTAGGTCAAATCGACGACGTCTTAATCTTTGACCGTGCCCTTACGCCCGAAGAGGTCGAACTACTGTATACTAAATCGATGGCCCAGAATGGTGCGGAATGGGGGCAGCCCCCGCCGCCGTGGACGCCGGCTGTACTTAATCCTGTAGCCTGGTATCAGGGCGAAGGTAATGCTAAAGATAGTAGCGGTAACGGATACGACGGGACGTGGGCAGGTCCAGCTTTATATACGCTGGCAGAAATAGACACTAGTACCCCCCGGACTTCTACAGAAATCAGCAACGACATACAGCGTGTGCAGGGGAAAGCTATGCTCCTGCAGGGATTGAACGCGGTGATAGCAGATACCCGGAGCAACATAGCGGAGACCGTGGTACTGGGAGACGCAGAGGTGGCGGGGCTCTACCTGCAGCAGATGAAAAAGCCTGTACCTCCCCCGCTGGAACAGGCACCTACCAACACTGTCGAGTATATTGTAGGCGCAGGGATGCGTCAGGATTTAGGAGCAGAGTAACATGCAACTGGATTACGAACGTACAAGTTCACTGAGAACAACCTTCCTCTGGGCCTGCTTCATAGCGGGGGTGGTGTTGGGCTTAGTGCTTGCACACCAACGCTTTGGCTGTACGCCCTCAGAACCCGCCCCTGTTATAAATCATGAGTGACCCTGTATATAGAAAAGCGGGACGCCGCGCCTTCGCTTTGTTGGAGCCCTGGGAACTGCCAATTCAGGGACCTCCCCTGGCAGACTACGACGGAACGTTTTTCAGCATACGCAACTTCCCACAAGGTTCACATATAATCGTACTTCCGTACGACAGTGCCACATGTGACGGTGCTACGTACGGGAACACCAAGTGGAAGGGTTTTCTCCAGGGAGCCTTGTTCCATGACCCTTGGTATTTGGAGATGCTGCGGATATCAGGAATCACGGGGATACCTTATGCAAAGATGAGGAAAGCGGGAGATCGTATATTCAGAGAACTCGTACTGCACTACGGGGGTAACCTTTGTTTAGCCAATGTTTCTTACGCTCTCATCCGGGCTTTCGGTGGGCTTTACAGGAGGGCGAACAGTTGACAGTTATGCGTATACGTTGTATACTACGGACGCAACAGGAGATATTACCATGCTTTACTTACTCATCCCGGCTATAGCCTTAACCATTGTCCTAATCATACTTATTGTACGCCGCAAGCGTAAGCCCGCCCCGCGCGAGGTTGTCTGGGCTTTTGGAGGGTTCGACGGGGCAGCAGCCACGGAGACGGACGTAAAGGTGCACATAGATAGAGTCTCCAAGGAGACGCTCTATCTCCGCTGGGAGAAGGATATGGCAATCTGGGGATACCCCCACGCCCGTACGGACGGCATTGCCTGTTTGTTTGTGCAGTGCGCAGACAAGGTGTATCGCGGCGGGAAGTTTGAGTGGATAAGTTCCAGCAGGAACACGCGGAGCTTTGCAAATATTATAAACAAATATGGGGGCTGGACGCTTGAGGGCGTTCCTAACCCGACCAAAATCCTCTTTGTTGTGGTGAGCAAAGACGGGAAGAAACGAAGTAATTTCACCACAGGAGTGTGGGAGAGGTAATGGGATGAAATTTTTCTGGAAGCTATTTGACTGGAGAAAGTGTAAACGTAAATTTGACGTCACGCATTTTTGCGGGGCGGGGAATGTGAACCACTGGACACGTAACATACGCAAGGAGACGGCCAAACTCGCTGAGGCAGGGATACCTTGTTACCATATTGAAGTGTTTGGGTGGGCGGGCACTGCGTCTTTTACTAAAGTAAAAGAGACTATGGCAGCCTTGGAGGAGGCTTTGTTTTGGTGTAAGCGGCGGAAGCTTGTACTTTTTGCTTCAGTCGTCAATGATAACATTCACCTTTCAAAATACGGAAACACTCCCTTGGATATCGGGCAGCACCTGACAGCAGTGATGACAGCGTTGAAGCTATTGGGTAAAGCTGCACGACACCAGAAAGTCTTTATCCAACCCGTGGGGGAGACACAAACAAAGGCCGGAGCTGAGGTGGAGAGGTTAGCCAGGGATGTGGTGGAGAAACGTTTCCTGGTAGCTAACACAGGCAGCAGACCCAAGAGCGTCCCGGGCTGGGCAAACTTCGCAGCCTACCACGCGTCTTCTGTGAAAGCAGCCGTCCCCCGCGGGCTGTGGGACGTTACAGACCACGGGCTGACGTTAAATGAGATGGGAGGCACCGGGGCTCAGGTTTATAACAACACCGTCCTGGAGGAGGACGCACGGCGCGCTGCTGCGTCTGGGAACCCCTACATCATGTACGGCTTCCAGGTGCAGCGGATGGACAAGGGGAACCTTAAAGCGGTTGCGCGAGGGTACTACGCATGAAAACCAAACAACCTCCGCGAAGTGTAACAGGGTTATTTGCCTACATGCCTTGCTCCCGATACTGGAGAGTTATGCGGTTTGGCTGGTTGTTTTCAACGGGGGGAGTTGTGTTTACCTTAACCTCTTTATTTATTATTTACTTTTTACTTATACCTATCGCCTCGGCCGATGTGCTGAGTCTCGGTTCCGAGGCGGCCAACGTACTGGAGACAGCAGTCGCAGACGGAGGAGTGGTGAAGCTCCTCCTGACTGTGCTCTGCATCTCCGTAAGCACTCAGGCTATCATTACAGTGCAGGTAATCCGCTTTATGTTTGAAACCATCTCCAAACCCTGCGTCATGAAGTCCAGGGACGGGATTGCGATGGTGCGGGATGTCCTGCGGGAAGTATACAAAGATGCCCGTCGAAGAGAGCGGGATTCTGAAAGAGAACAGGAGTTAGCTACATGAAGAAGAAACACATTACGATATTGCTGGCACTCTGTGCCGTAGGGGCTTATGCCCGTGACCTCACCTTGCCGTCGGCAGTGCCGGATCTGGCAAACTGGGCCCTGGCGTCACGTACGCTAGATGTGGGCAAATATATGTTTTACATACAGGGCATCGTCCAGATTATTAAAATGCTGGTCGTTGCCGCAGGCAGCAAGATGAAGCCCAAGTTTACGGCGGGGCTTACCGCCCTCGTAGCTTTTGGTACCCTGCTGGCAGATGATATTCTGGCGGACGGGATGATTTCAGGGGAGGAATGGGGAGTCGTTGTAGCCCGTATCATTGCCGCATTGCTGGCATTCTTCGGATACAAGGTACTCTGGTCCAAGAAGGCCCCGGTAAATGTTGATGACTAGCATAGGGACAGGAGGGTGGGCGGCAGCTGTATTGGCTGCCGTTACCCTCATCGCTACTTTTGTGAACCAATACTTCGCCCGGAAGGCGCGGAGGGAAGAGGAAGAGGCAAATGCACGGAGTGAGTGGGAAGAAGCTATATATAATCGCGACTATGATCTTGAGTATCTGCGCCGTCAGCGGTTGCAGCAGCTTAAGAAAAAGTAAACCTGCCCAGGTGAAGGTGCTGGAGGGGAGCCACTTCCGCCCCGTATTTGCAGGCGATGTTTACCAGGCGCAGGGAGGCGCTGAGCCTGTGGTGCTAGAGCGGGACGGTGCTATAGTTTCACACGAGTGGATGAAAGATTTTTTAAACTTGGAAGTGCAGAGATGATGAAGTTCAAGAGCAAGCGTATAGTTCCCCCGGGCGGTCAGTACTTCTACCAGACCCCCGAGACGGGCGTTGCGTTTGCTTCGCCAACGTTTACCGGGCTGCTTTCGCAGCTGTATGAACACTACAAGAGTAATAACATCCCTACCCCCGTAAACCTGCCAGAGCTGGCGGAGCACTACATGTGCGCCAGACTCCCTGAGGCTTTTTGCGTAGGGGAGGGGGAGCGCACGGCGCGGGCTACTACCTTGCGAGACATCACCAAGGCAACAGAGCAACTCGTATCTGGCGGGCTGGTTGCAGAGGATGTAGCCAGGATGCGGTTGGACGTGTGTCTGAAATGTGCGTTAAACGACAGGCAGCTGTGCTCCTCTTGTACCGGGCTTATGCACTGGGCGAAGCGGCTGGTGAGGAGGAGCCTCCCACGGGACGAATGGCTGGGAGTGTGTAGTGCGGACATTACAGCATTACCTGCCCGGATTCACCTGCGAAACACGCCAGAGGGCGTGGAGTATCCTGAACATTGTTGGGCTTATAAGCATGAGTAAAGAATTAGATATCCAAAACATCACAGACAGGGGCACTCCGGTACCTCGTCGCATTGCGACTCCGGCGGCGGCCCGCTCGGTTTTTAACCGAATGCTGCATGACGACAGCCGGGGTGGGGCCCGGCATCGTGCCCTCATACAGGGCATGATAGACGGTAACCCTCCGTACAAAGATTCAGAGCTGCGGGCGATGGGCTTGGCTCACATGATAAATGTGAACTTCCTCTCCATGAGGGCTAACCTGGACTCCCGGGCGGCGTCCGGGCACGAGTTATTTGCCGAAGTCCCCCGCCTTATAGAATGCAAGCCGCTCTCAGTAGTTTCCCAACACAATCAGGATGTACATCACCACTGCTCCATTGTTGCCGAAGAGTTTACAGACATGGTGACACAGTGGGACGGGTTCCTCCCGGCTATGGACATGGTGTGGAGGGATTCGGATGCTTACGGGTTAGGTGTGGCTGTGTGGGAAAACGAGTGGGATTGGCGGATGAAGGCTTTCCGTAGGGGCAGCCTGTTGGTAAACCCGGACGCTAGCGTAGAGATTTCCCGGAACGATATCGTGGCAATACGTGACCAGCTGCCTATACATGAAGCGGTACGTCTGGCTCAAACTGAGGATGCAGCCAGAGCGCGGGGGTGGAAACTCTCAGCTCTACAGGATGTGCTTGTCAGTTTGTTCTACAACGACGAAGATCAGACAAACTCTGGCGACAAGTATCAGAGATCTACGTGGGAGTCTTTCCAACAGATGGTTCGCAACAACGAACCGGACTACCAGACCCGGCAATTTGATTCCATCCGTATCGTGCATTTGCTCGTAAAGGAGGTGGCAGGAGACCAGAGAATCACTCACCTCATAATCCCTGAAGCAGGGGGCCACGAGGTCTTTCTGTACGAGGGGCATGACCGCTATAAAGATATGTGTGAAGTGGTGTGGTGGATGCCGTACAATTATGGGGATGGTTACGTCCGCTCCGTGCGTGGCGTGGCTTCTTACATGGTGCAACACGAGGATTTATCTAACAGGTTTTTGGGCAGGGTATTTGACGCCGGGTTCTTGACGTCTTCTTTACTGTTGCAGCCCGTGTCCCAAGTGGATATGTCCCGGCTGCAGGTGATGCAGTTAGGACCTTACACTATAGTCCCCTCGGAATTATCCATCCGTCAGTCTACTTTCCAGCCGCAGCTGGGCCCGCTTATCCAGTTACGCTCTGTCAGTGAGCAGGTAATGAAGAACAACACAGGCACGTACCGTCAACACTCTGAAGGGTACGAGCGGGATGTGCAGAAGACAGCACGACAAATAATGGAGGAGACCAGTAAAGAGGCCCGATACGAGAAGTCTGCTGTAGCCGCCCGTTACACTCACTTGGATAAGTTATACCGCGAGATGTTCCGTCGCGTGGTGAAGCTGGTACAGATCAAGCAGGATGGAGAGCTGTATTCGGGGTACCCTGAAGCTAAGCTGTTTTTGGACAGATGTCTGGCGCGCGGCGTAGACAGGAGTTTCATAACCGATTGGGAAAATAACTTCCGGGTAGTTTCCTACCGTACCATTGGTATGGGAAGCGCAGGAGCTCGATTCGACATCACGGGGCAGGTGCTCAGTATGAGCGGGTCCTTTGACGAGCACGGGAAGCGCGAGGCCCTGCGAGAGGCTGTAGCAGCCCGAGTAGGGTACCGCCACGTAGACCGCTTCGTGTCAAGGATTGACCGTGACCAGATAGCCAGTAATGAAACATCTATTGCGATGCTGGAGTTTAACGATATAGAGGAAGGCTCCCCGGTTGCTGTGGGTAGCGACCAGCTGCACAAAGTACACATTGAGGTATTTGCTCAGCGCATGATGCCTATCATGCAGGCTGCGATGCAGGGAATGACTCAGGACGCTGTAGCGGACGCTCGAACCATGGAACTAGCTCTGCAACACATCTCCCAGCATGTAGGGTATTTGGCGCAGGATCAGCGATACAGTGATTACATAAAACAGCAGGTGATGCCCTTCGCACAGGAAGCAAGTAAAGCCTTGACGCAGTTGCGTTCAGAGGCTGAGCGGGTACTGAAAGCCCAACAGGCTCAGCAGGAAATGTATGAGCAGACAATGAACGATGCCCAACAAGTGATACGGGACAGGGAACTGGAAGCCAAGATACTGGAAATCCAGAAAAAATATGAATTGGAAGCTTTGAAGCAACAGTCCCTCAACGCCATGCGGGCTGAAAAGACAAAAGCCCAGATTCAAATTAACCGCACAAAAGCGGCACACAACTTACAACTTAAAGCGGAGGAGCAGGACGCCAAGATAGCTTTGGCTGCCCGAGAGTCTGACGCCAAGATGGCTATTAAAGCCAGGGAGAATTATTAATGAACCGACGAGCATTATACGAACACCTTCTAACGGACGAAGGGCAGGCTCAGTTTCTGAACTGGTTGGATCACCCACTGACCCAGCGTCTGATAGCTGCTGCGAGGGAAGCAGCGCGACCTCGTAGACCTATGGAGGGGGTGCCCGCAGAGTTTGAATTGGGGTACAGTCTCGGGGCTAATGACATTTTAGATTTTCTGTCGTCACCAGTCGGCCAGCGGGGCGATGACGACGGTCTGCCGAAGTTTGAACCGTCGTACGGCAGCGACGAGATTCTGGATGGGCTGACTCCCAGATTGATAGACCCGCATCCCCATGATGGAGAGAAAGAATGACTACTAAAATAACACCGCAAAGCGGTGACCCTATTGATCCAGCTGACATAATGGTCTCACTGGATGCCCTTTTAGATGATTCAGGAGAGGCGTCTCCCCCGCCGCAGGACACAACACCGCAGGATATGGAACCTCAGGATGCAGCGCCTCAGGATGTAGCACCTCAGGAGAACCCACCAGCCCCGGGGCTGGAGGTGCCTGCCGACGTGCTCGCTGCGCACACGACGCCCCCAGCCTCGGACGACCCGGACGAGGGGGAAGATCACGAACCCCCGGCAGCGGTTAAGAATGACAGGAGTGCTAACGAGGCGTTCGCCCGGTTGAGGGCTGACTTGAAAAAGCAGAAGGCTTTAGTGGGCGAGAAGGATGCGGAGATAGCCCGGCTCACAACGGCGCAGACACCTGAGTTGGAAGAAGTACAGGCTCTACGCAACCAGCTGGAAGAAGCTGAGCGACAGTTGGGGCAATATGACTTATCTTCCACTAAAGCTTTTAAGGAGCGATTTGATGCCCCTATGGATGACATCCTGCGCAAAGGCGTATCCCTGCTTGTCCGCTCTGGCAAAGATGCAGAGGCAGCTAACCGCCTGGTACAGGAGTTAGCCTCAGCTTCAGGGTCTATAGCAGATATGCAGGAGCTTCTGGTTGATGAGCCCTTTGCGGTCCAGGGCGCACTTACGGCGTTGTTTAATGACTACACAGACTTGCAGGAAGCGAGGCAGACAGCCCTGTCGGAGTGGGAAGAGACCCAGGCCGCTTTAGGCGCACAGGAGCGCCGCCAGTCTGAGATCCAACTCATGGAGAATGTGGAACGGGGTACTGAAGAAGCCTTGCAGGAAGTCTTGAAGGCGGGTAACTGGATGTATGCCCGCTCTTCGGATAATGCACAGTGGAATGCTATGGTAGATCAGCGCATAAAAACAGCCAAGGGGCTCCTGCGTTCAGGGAAACCTGAGGAATTAATAAGTATGGTCATGGAGGGCGTAACTGCCAAAGAGACGCGGGAGCTGGCTCTCGCAGCCCAGCAGCAGATTAATGACCTGCAAGCGCAGCTGCAGGAATTGGTGCAAGCCACCCCGGGGATGCATAGACACCCTGGACCTCCGGGACGTACTCCGCCTCCTCCGGATACCCCCCGGACAACAGATGCCTTGTTAGATGAGATTTTAAGGTAGGTTTCTGGTTGACAAAGATGTGAGATTGTGCTAGGTTACTGGTAGATGGAGATAGAATCCACTCCGCTCCAGGTGGCCGCAGCTCATGGTTAGAGTAGAGGACAACTTGCTCGCTTGCCTCGGTGAGAGAACAATAAACTTTAACTTTTTAAACAGGAGAAATCCCATGGCTATTGCACAAGGACTTGCGCACTACAACGACAGGTTCCTCACCATTGCGGAGCATTACGATGATTTTGTAATTGACGCTTCGCTCAAGAATCCCAACTTCTGGCACGACCGTATACCGCGCGGCTCCTACAAGCCGTTCAGTGGTATGGAGCAGAAGACTAACATATACCGGGGCGGACTCGGAGTACAGGCTGGTTTATCCACCTGGAAGAAGATGTCTCAGTCCCGGAAACCCGGTACGCTCAATGCTGGCGACCCGGGCTTTGACAACTGTGCCCCCGATACCCCTCAGCGTTATTCCTACGCTTGGGAGACTATCACTTACGAAGGCTATCAGGACCAGTGGCAGTCTGACCCCCTCTGCGTAAACGACCTCAAGTTCGTCGATTACGCCAAGGAGCAGCTTGCCCTTGTTATCCGTACTGGCGTTGAGTTCGGTATCTCCATGTTGGAGAACTGGAACCGCGAGATGTACGTATACCAGTCCCAGCTGGCTTCTCGCACGATGGTTCTCTGCAGCGGAGGGCTTGGCTTTGAGGACGTGGAGGAGTACCGTTTTGAGTATGACCCGTTCGCTACCATGACTGACGTTGACGGTAATGACGTCCCCTTCGTGAAGTTTAGTGCGGATCTGGAACTTAGCACTCTTAACTGGGATTACTTGGACTACCTCCGCGTAACCCTGGCTGACCGTGCTGGAGGCTCTGCTATTACTAACGTTAGCGGACTGCCTGTGTTCGGGCTCATGCTCGACACCAGCGACTTCGAGAAGGCGATAAAGAGCGATCCGGAGCTCCGTGCTGACTGGCGACAAGCACAGCCCCAGAAACTGATTGAAGGCTTCAACATGGGTGTTAAGGAGTACCGCGGTTATGCCCTCATACACGACTCGCGCCAGATGCGTTTCCGTGTGCATGGTATAGACGGAGACGGCGACATCGTCGCTACCCGTGTAACTCCGCGTCGCGAAGGTCGCGCTGCCACGTTCGGTAACGTACCCGAGCCGAACCCGGCATACCACAGGGCTGAGATTGGACTGGGCGTCATCTTCATGAACGACGTTCTCATGAACCTCTTTGTCCCAAGCATCGATAACCTCGGTTCCGGTGCTACGTTTGGTCCTGCTCCCGGACTCACAGGTCAGTGGCAGTGGATCAACAACAAAGGTGTGAATGACAACATTCTCGGGGAAACCGGATATTTCTACGGACGTTTCCAGATATTCCCGAAACCGTTGATCGCCAGCTCAGATGCAACCACCTTCCTATACAGGCGTTGCCCGCAGGCTCTGCGTACACTCTGTGCGCTTGAGTTCCACGATGATGTTGGTACCGGAGCCATTGCAATCGAAGCTAACGCTGTAGCGTCTGACTTTGATGTCCTTTCCCGCCGTGTTACGCTTACGCTCACTAAACTTCTGGGTGCAGGCGTGGGAAGCGCTGTTTCTATCAAGAAGGACGGAGGCACTTCGTTTGCCGCCCGAATCTTGAGTGACACAGACGCCCCGCGTTATGTGTTCGGATGGGCGAGCGGAGCTACCGGAGCACCCACCGTATTTGGGGACTTCACAGCTGCTAACACTACAGTGACTGCTTAACCTACAGGACCCTCCTTCCAGGGAGGGTCCATTTAACCTTTTTTGGAGTTTATATGAAACGTTTACTTATTGCTTCACTTGCAATGGCTGCGCTTGCCACTACGGTAGTGGCTGTCAGTTACACAACTATAACCAACTACAGGGGCCAGGTTATCCAGGTACCCGTGCAGGAAGTAGGGGGTCGCGTCGTTCAGCCTTTTGAACAAGCTCCCCGAATCGTTGCGCTGGAAGTAGATCGACTGTTGGTGAATGACGCCTTGGTTTCTTCGGGCACTACGCTTTTTGTACGTGACCCGACTAAAGACTTGGATAAACAAACAGGAGGCGAGATTATAATAGCTGGCACCAATCTGGTGTTTAATATTATTGCCACTAACGGGGTAGTGCTTGCAGACCCTATCCCTGTTGTCTTGAAGACAGGCATCTTTGATTAATAAACAATAAGGAGCCTCCCCTGCAGGAGGCTCCTGCTTACCCTGAGATTACTATGAAACGATTTTTGATTGCGTCCCTGCTCCTGGTCACAGGGGTTCTATCTGCCCAGACTACGGGCATTCTGGGGCAGCTTGTAAAGTGGGACCAGATTACAGGGCAACCTGAATACCTGTTAAGCCCTGTCACCCTTGAGCGTGGCGAAGCTATGGTTCCCGGAGGAGCTGTTGTCGCACTCGGGGGCAACGCTTTTAGGATACATTTTAACCCCGGTGGAGGGGGTAACAGCGGGGGAGGCGGCGGAGGCGGCGGAGGTCCCCTGGCTGTGGAAGCCGGGATGGTCGCCCCCTGGGCGGGCTCGGATGATTCGCCGCCTGAAGGCTGGCTCGTCTGCGACGGCTCACTATACGAAACTAACGCATGGCCAGAACTGTATAAAGCCATAGAACGAATTTACACCCCTGATACAGACGATGGGGATAAGTTCCGTGTCCCCGATTACCGGGGCAAGGTGCTGGAGGGGGTGCTACCTTATGGTGGGGTGGCTGGGAATCTGGCTTTCCCGATTGGGTATATGTACGACCCCCGGATAGGCCCGCCCGGAGACCCCGGGGCTACGTTGGGCATTGGCTCCATCAACCCTAGCTTCATGCAGACTACGAACGAAGCTATCCGGCATAGTTCTGTCGCCCCGTCCCAGGCAGTACTCTGGCTTATAAAAGCCCGCACTCATATTGAGGGGGCTGTTATGGACGGTGCAGTCATGTTTGGCGACGCCTGGGCTATGACCAACAACGCTGGTATTATGGAGTTGACTGTAGACCTTAACTCGTTGGGAGGGTTGGGAAACTATAAAGAGACCTGGCCCACGAATGGATACCTGCGCTCGGTTACCGAGTTTACTAAGGAGTACACCTTCTCTTCGGTTGCAGGCGCCGGGTTTAAGACAACTACTGCTCTAACTCCCGCTGTACCATACTGGCAGCTGGTGACGCACTGGTTCAACCTGATGGGAGGCTCGGGAGTCTCTTCGTGGGCGCACCCGCGTATGTGCCGGGCTCGTGTTATACTTATACCTCCGGCAGGGGTACCTCCTGTTGCGACATACCCAAAGGACCTGGCGGCGGGGATTGTCGCAGGTTCCGGGCTAGGGGCGTACGCGCATTACCCGTATTGGGGCGCCGAAGCTCATTCTACGTTTGTGATACCGCCCAATTATCAAGCTAAAGTAGAGTACTGGGTGTTCACTGCGGATAAAACTTCACGGGCGACGCGTTTGCAGACGTTTGCTATTGCGTACCGTCTGCCCCTCTTGGAACCCGCTGATTAAAAGGAGATTATTATGCCTATACCTCAATGTATAAACAGATGTGTCCCCCGCCCTGTAGGGGTTTCTGTGAACCAGACTGTGCTGGTGCTGGGCAACACTGCTGCAACCATTACGGCCTACACGGACGCAGGTGTCCTCGGTCCTTCCCCACGCATCTCAGTGCCTAACACTATGCTGCAGGGGTTTGCTCCGCAGGTCTTCGTAAACGGGGTGCTGCAACGCCTGGGTACGGAGTACACGGTAGATTTTGATGCGGGCGAGGTTTCTTTTGCTTCGCATATCACTATGAACAACGACACTGTGACGGTTGTGTACGCAACCTCGGGGGAGTAATAACTTATGGCAACGGTAGCAGCAGGCTTCGCAGCGTTACCTGGGGGCATGGATGCGAGCGTGAGCGCGCTGATGCTCCCGGAGCAGACGTGTGCCCGGGCTGTTAACGTTGTCTTTCGTGGAGGTTCCCCAAAAACAAGACCCCCCTTCCTCCCTTCGGGCCCGGCAACCCCTGCAGAAGGTTACTTCCGGGGCATGGGGCGTTGGAGTCTGGAAGATAACGACTACCTGGTACTGGTGGTTGGAGGAACCGTACTAGTTTACTCCGCATGGGGCGAATCCTATATAGCCACGTTTGTGGACAGGTTGGCTGGCACTTCTGGCATGTGTTACTTTACACAGGTGCACAAGTACATGGTTATCCAGAACGGAGAAACTGCTCCCGTAATCCTGGAGGAACGGGCCGGTAATATCTATGAAGTGGAGACAGAGGAAGTCAGTATGGATGACCAGAGCGGGGGCACCCGTACGCTACCTGACATCCCTCCGGGAACGCTCGGCGTCTTTGCGCACGGACGCTATCACGTAGTACCAGCTACTATCCCCAACACAACGGAGTCTGGACTCACCAGCCTTCTCAGCGGGGACGTTATGCTCCCGGACAACCCTAAGACGGCTTTAGGATTCTCTGAAACAGAGTACCTGAATGAAGGGGGAGCTCACGGGCTGCCTCTGGAGATGGGACGGATTGGTGGGCTGGGGGTGCTGCGTTCCCAGAGTGGCACGGGGCATGGTCTGGTGGTCGTGCTGGGGCGTAACGGCAGTTGTGCTTTTGATTTTGCCCGGGCCAGGGAATCCTGGAAAGAGGGAGGCCTCTCTTCTGTCCTGTTCTCGGGAGCCGGGTGCAGATCTCCATACACGGTGTTGGCAGTCAATAGTGATTTAGTGTACCGGGGTATAGATGGGCTGCGCACTCTGAAGTACGCCCTGCAACAACACTCAGGCACCCTGACGGACTCTCCTATATCTATGGCTGTAGATACGTGGCTCGACAAAGATGCTCTATTTTTGAAACAAGTTTCCGCCGCTTACCACGATAACCGCGTACTGGTTACGACAGGAGGAAGCGTATATGCCGAAGGTGGCACATTTGGGGGGATAATTTCTTGTGATGTACTGACGGGGGGTATTTATGACGGCATGTGGACGGGGGGCCCTTTCCGGCATGTAGTCAGTGCGCTTTACCAAGGGGAACCGTGTTTCTTTGTGTATTGCAACGGGCAGATGTACAGGCTGTCTACAGAGGCAGAGGGGTATGACCCGAATGAGACTCCGGTGAAGGCCCGGTTGGAGACCAAGAGCTACACGTTTGAAAGCCTCACTACCAATAAACAATTACAATTTGTAGAAACCTGGTTCACAGAGGTGCAGGGTCCGCTCACTGTTAAGGTATGGGCCCGTCCTCACGGGTACCCCTTGTGGTGGGCCCTGGGCGAGCGCAACGTTAACCTGGACGTTAATGGGCTGGCTGGAGCTGTGTCGGGTTTGCGTTTTTCAGTGGACTTCAATAATACTCCCTGCGACCCAGTCACAAAGTCCCCGCTTTATGCTTCCCAGGCTTTCCAGTTTGCGATAGAGTGGACGGGCCGGGCGACCCTGGAACGGTTCAGGGCAGTAGCAGAAGCAAGGGAGGAAGCTCCCCCGGAGCCGTGTGACACAGCTGAGGAGATAAGTATAAATGTAGACGGAGGTGTCGGGATGGAGCTTAATGACTTTGATTATTTTTGGAGGGATACGCCGTGATTTATACACTTGACAGAGCCCGACGGGAGGTGCGCAAGTTCGTGGACAACGGGTCTTGCAGTACTGAAGTGATAGACGCCCGTATAAACGAAGCGATGGAGCGCCTGACCGATCATGCAGACTTTGAATGTATGCGGGCGATTACCCGCATAAGGGTAGAGGACCTGGCTTTTCCGCTTCCCTGGAACGCAGAAAAGATAATCAGTGTTGCTGTGGATGGTACAGCCGGACGGGTGTTTGCCCAGCCTTACCAGTTCCTGAGCTCTGGCCCCGGAGACCTGGACTATAAAAACGGCTGTATGCCCTGGCCGGATATCCTGGACCAGGGGGAGTTCCCCATCATGTACGACATCCCCAAGTGTATAGAGTGGCAGGGGCAGTATATAGACCTGGGATGTGTAGGGATGAAGCTTCTGGCCCTATCCACGTCTCAGGAGGACGTAGGCAAGTTCCTGCGTATAGAGGGGCATCTGGTTGACGGCTGTGAGGTTGTGGCTTCCCCCTCCGGCTTTGGGCAGGGAGAGCTGGTGCCCATAAATTACTGGAAAGAAGGAGAAATAGACCTTAACGATTTAGAGGGCCTGAAGCTTTCGCAAAACCTTTTTGCCGACATCTCCAGCGTGGTGAAAGGGGACACCGTCGGCTATGTCACTCTGTATGCTGTTTTCTTTAAACGAAACCTTTCGGAGATTGCCGTACCTACGGCTCAGCCTGAGAAGGTGACAACGCCCCCCGCGCCGGAGCAGCGTAGCTTTGTACCTTTTTCCGCCCCGGTAGAGCCCATGCCTCCCTTTGCTAACAAGGAAGACGAGACCCGGGCAACGTGGTGTCTTAATAATTTAACATTTACTGTAAGTCCGGGTGGCGTGTTAAGTTCTGTTTCTGGCACCCTCCCTGCTGACGGTGTGCTGGTAGTACCTCCGGAAGTCTCAGGAACTACTATCACTGCGTTTGCGGGCATCTCCGACACCGCGTTTGCGGCTACTGTTAAGCGCATCACGCTCCCTGCCGGAGTAGTGGAGGTTAAACCATTTGCTTTTACAGCGGACTGGAGCTCTCTGACTGAGGTGGTAGCGCTGGGGGTTACGCATTTATCTGGTCCAGCCTTTGTAGGCTGCCCGGAACTCACCACTTTAATACTCCCGGAGCTGCTGGAATTAGGCTTTACATGGGACCCGGGACGACCTTCCCACGGGAACCCAGCTAACGAAGCACTCAATAATCTCCCCAAGTTGAATTTTCTCTGGGTACCTCAGCTGCAGTACGTAGGAATCTTGGAGTATCTGATTAACTTAGCGGCCCCCGAAGTGCAAACGTATATAAATGCAGAAGGGTTTGCAGGCGTAGTGGACGGTTACCGGAGGGAAGCTCCTGTACTTTCAAACACGGTGTACCCTTTCTTGAATGTGTTGGGGACGTCTTTTGAACTTTGGGAAGATACCCCCGAGACGGGGAATCACTTTACTAATATGCGGGCGGTAGCTACGCTGGTCAATTGGGACGTGTTCCCTGGACCCTTTGTTGCCTTTACCCGCCCGGGGCTTGCTTCTTACGAGGATTCCCTCTTTAACCTGCTGCCCTTCTGGGTACGCCCGGGACTTGTGGGAGTTGAGTCGTCTGACGATCACTCTACTATAAGCAGGGACGGGGTGATCACCTTGAGGACAACTTCTCCCTACAACTTCGACGCGAGTGAGACCGCCACGTTGACCCTACTGGGGACGGACATCACTTACGACGGCTCTTATGCGATAGACCACAAGGCAACAGGGTTGCGGGGAGTTACACGGTATCGGAATACGTTGCACAGGCAGGAGTTGATAGTTCCCTTTTATAGCCTGTTCGAAGAAGGCGGAATGCCCCTCAGCGAGTACGCTGGACTTAAGTATGTAGAAATGGACCCCCCGGGAGGGGAGCCTCCTGCAGGCTTTCCTCCGTCTGGTGATTTTTCTTTCAGGGAAACTCCAGACCCTGGCATATACTCCATAGTAGCGAGCTTGCCTGAGGAGGAGGTTGAGGCAAAGGTACACATACGGGTACTCCCAACTCCAGTGGTGCAGGCTCGAACGGGCGTAGCTGTTGCCGAGTACTCTGCGGGAGGGCAGGCACAAGTGGACCTGATGCCGTTCCTGCGGCACTATGGGAAGCCTATTACCGAGTTGCCTATGTACACAATCATAGGGGTGAAAGCTCCTATGGATGAAGCTTTGGAAGGCTGCTCCATTGCTCCCGGCTTTACTACGCTGACTCTCCCGGAAGGCTTGCCTGTTGGGACATACTCCATTACCTACTGGATGGAGTTCTGGGAACAGTATTCAGAAGCTGAGATGTTGATAGAAGTAGTCCCTTCTCTTTATCAAGTTGTCGCTGGGGTTGCAGGCTCTCTGCCTGTGATAGGCTCTGGCGGCAGTTCTGAAGGCGGAGGAGCGGTGTCGCTGCGGCCTGGCGGCAGTTTTCAGGTGAAGTTGACTGCATTGACTGCGGCCCCTTCAGGCGGAGTCAGTGGCACTATGACTCTTTCTGCCGCAGATGACGGGGTCACAGTGAATTGGCATATCGCAGAAGGCAGTACTACAGCTACGTATAACATTAGCCTAAACCCTACATTGGGTGCAGGTGAGTCAGTGCCCGTTGGCTTCTCTGTTGAGGTGGAGACCAGCGACTGGAGCGCCGGGGATGCAGAGAGCCTTGTATGGTACTCTATTCCGCTGCCTGACCCAGACGCTGACCCAGACGCTGACCCAGTCGACCCAGACGCTGACCCAGACGCTGACCCAGACGCTGACCCAGACGCTGACCCCGATCCGGGTAACGGGGATGACAACGATAATGGAGGCAATGCAGTGGAGGCGGCTGTGCTAGCGCAGATAGGTTCCCCCATCTTCTACTTCTCCTTCCTCGCGAAGTACCATCCTCGCCAGGAAGTCCCAATGTTTCGGAGGTACGCGCTTATAGGGCGCTCACCTACAAACGAGGAGTGCCCTCGTAACATACTTGCACTGGTACGGCTTCGCACAGTCCCGCTGAGTCATCCGGATGACATAGTACCTATAGACAGCTTGCAAGCCCTCAAGTTAATGGTGATGGCTATCACGGAGGAGAATAAATTGAATATACAAGGAGCTTTAACCCTGGAGGCTCAGGCACTGGCTGTGTTGACCCGGAGGGAACGTGCCCGGGTACAACAGGATGGAATGCCCACTATATTAAACGTAGATTACCGCGGCAGCCTGGGGCGGGGGATGAATACAGGAAGGTTGGTGTTGTAGTATGCGTGGAAGTT
>CAYPVF010000004.1:14257-15589 GCA_964414105.1 uncultured Eubacteriales bacterium | reverse complement strand
TCCTATGGCAAACTCAAACAAGAAGGCTTAACGGACGCGCAAATAGCAGCGCACAAATCTGAGCTCATAGACCCCAGTAATGGAAAGCTTATGAGCGGATGGGGCGGCATAACTAAGCGTATATTAGCAGAGGGCGCGGCTGCGAATGCCCGGGAAGATGCGGCGCGGATGATGAAAGCTATGGCGCAGTACGGCATCAAGATGGCTGAGACGAATTACGAAATGTCTCAGAAAGCCGCCGAAGAAAATCTGAAACGTTACCCCCGCATCTCGGAGCTTGCGCAGAAAGAAACAAAGTCTACAGCAGATTTCCTGAATGACTACATGCAGGAGCGTTTCTACTCCATGCTGGACGAGGTAACTCCGGACTGGCGGGAGAAGATACGTGACATTGCTATGGAGTCGCACGGTGACGTTACAGCGATTTCCAAACGTTTCACGGAGGAAGTGCTCCCCGGGGCCCTGGATGCAGTGGATGAGATGAGCGTCCAGATGCTCGACATTGTAAACGCACAGCTGCGTGGTGAGTTGAATCCGGATGTCGCAGCCTCGCTGAAACGCCATGCGGCTGAACTTTCCCAGCAGATTGGGGTGCGGGGGCAGGCGGCACAATATTTGACAGCCCGTGATTTAGGCAAAACCTCTATGGAACTACAACAGCAGGGGATTGCCAACGCTCCAGCGGTGACTGCGTTCCAGAGCACAGCCTACGGACAAATGGCAAACGTAGCCCAGATGCCTATACAGTCCGGCATCAACCTTACGAACCTGATGTCTGCTTACCGCGCCCCTATGACTGACATACAGCAGTTGTTTGGGGCACACTTGAGCGGAACTGCAGGGACAGGCATTATCCCGGCGGGGCAGATAATGCAAACGGGGGCGCAGGTGATGCTCGGAGCTTCCGGGCAGGCACAGAGCACCATTGAGTCTATGTACGGGTACAACGCCCAGATGATGATGAACCAGCAAGCCATGCAGTTACAGGATGATTTACTGAGGATGCAGAAGAAACAGAACCGCTGGGACAACGCTATGGGCCTGCTTGATACAGGCATAAATATAGCAAAGGTGGCTTTGCTATAAGGAGGATTAATAATGGCAATAAACACACCATCAGCAGCACAACAGTTAGGATCCCTATGGAAGATGCAACTAGACCTTTTGGCAAAGAAGGGTCAGCGGGGGAAAGATGTGGCTAAGGTTACCGAGGGCATAGAAGGCTTGGTGACCCAGTATCAACAAAAACAGAAGCTCAGTAAAGTAACAACGACCTTGGAGGATGGGACTGAGTTAAACCTCTGGGACCTCATGAAAGGTAAGAATGCGACC
>CAYPVF010000004.1:12308-14157 GCA_964414105.1 uncultured Eubacteriales bacterium | reverse complement strand
AGGATCTGGACGACAAGGTTAAGCCCCGTAGAGGCCCTGGAGACCCTCCACACCTATCGTACAAGCGTTTAGCCCCTTTGGAAAGGATTAAAGTATAATGTCCACGAACGAAACCCAAGGTGTATTTGACGCTCTTGATACGCCGTTGAAAGCGGCGCAAGCTATGCGTCTACTGAATAATCGTATAACCAGCGCAATGGCAAACGGCCGATATGCAGATGCCCAGGTTTACGTAGATACCCGTAATGAGCTCTTGACTTCTCCCCAGTGGGAGAGAGCAGCCCACTTTCGGGACCATATAACCTTGTCGTCTGGCGATGCTCTTAAACGAGCGTCCCCGGAGGCGCTAGCCCTTTTGAAAGACTTGAACCCGGACACTCTGCACGGCATGTTGAAAGACGTTGGGGCTCCTCTTTCTAATCTAAACAACCGCGGGAACCCCGCGTTCTTCATGAAGGCCGGAATACCCTCAGAGACTGCAGCGTTGATGGCAAGTGTCTATGACGCTGATGAGGCTGCCCGCCCTGCCCCCTACTCTAAAGACGCCGTGGTAGCGGGAAGGCTTATAGAATACCATGCCCATAACCCACTTAATATCCAGGGGCTGGAGGCTCTGCGAGAACAACTGACCCACAACTATGACATAGTGATACGTAGTCTGGTAAGCACTACCTTTTCAGAGGGGGGCGAGTCGGCTGAGCCGACAGCTATGCTGGCCCGGGGCGCAAGCTGGGCCCTTGACCGGGGTATGGCTTCAGGGCTGAGCCCCAAACAATCTGCTGTCCTTATTACAGCAGGGCGGGCTTGGGCACGTTCTCGCCCGGCGGACCAACGAGACCCAGATAACAAGTACGATGAGATTAATGGAGCTTTGCAATTTTTCCAAACACATGCCGTAGCTGCTGAGGGTGTTTCTGGGTACTTCGATTCCTTGAAATTAGCCCGCGCTGGGGGGTTAGAGGACGGGGAGGACCTTAATATAACTGCTAAAATTGCTAAAGCGGGTGCAGGTTTCGCTATGGCTGTGAAGAGTTATACTAATTTAGACGAAGAGTCAAAGGGCACATTATATCGATTGGCCGTAAGCAAGAAGTTACCCGACGCCGTAACATCTCCGTCGGACGAAGCGTTGCAAAGGGTGAGTGATATAGCCAAGGGGACCTTAGAACTTAAAGCTATTAGCGAGGGAAATATTGAAGAAGCCTCTGTGAGCACCCTCCTAGACGTGATTGAGGCTGCGCCGAACACTGAAGTGGATATACAGGGGGCTCTGGAACAATTGGCAGAAACTGTAGCAGACTCCAAACTTGCCCTCCAGATGTCTGGTGTCCCTGAGGACCTTGATTATCATCAGTATCTGTTACACACTCAAGCGTTAATAGACCCGTCTGAAGTAGAAGGGTTTGACGCTATAGCCGAAGACGCAGTTGATTTGGATTTTGCTAATTGGTATGCTAAGTATGGAGGGCGTAACCCTAATAACCCTTTGTTAAACGAGACGGACTACGCCTTATTGCAACGATATGGACAATCTCTAAGGACTGCCGAAACTGGACCTTATGTATTTGAAACTGTAGAAGACGCGAAAGCTAAAGCTTATGCTAAGTTTGAGGGCCTGGATCCTGTGGATCGTGCGATGCATGTTGCGGTTTTGGATACAGTAGTGAAGGATTTTGATAAGAATTTTGAGTCTCTATGGTATAAACACTTTCTGAAGGTAGGCAACAACCCTTTGCATAGAGTTGCCTCTAATATAAAACTATCCGAGTTTAAAAAAATACTCCGCACGCCTCTAGTAAAGGGGCATCTTATAACATTCGGGGACGCTTTACGGGCTGATCCTTTGGGG
>CAYPVF010000004.1:0-12208 GCA_964414105.1 uncultured Eubacteriales bacterium | reverse complement strand
ACAGAGGCTCAACGAGTCCAGCAACAGACAGCTAGGGCCCGCGATGCTGCGGTTCAGAAGGCGCGGGAGGCTCACTATAAAGCGATAACTAATTTAATAAAGTTGCGACAAAATCCAGAAAAACCGTCTTCCCCTGAGAGTGTAAACCAGGCACAAGAGCTTGTGGAACTTACAGCGCAGCAGTTAGAACAAGTGCTCCAGCAAAATTAAAGAGTAACCGTATGTTTGAAGAATACTATAAAAGTTTTTTGCAGCCTCAAGGTCCTACCTCAACGGGGGAAGGCTCTCCATTACAAAAAGCTTTTGCCGATTTTAAGAAAGAACCATCTAACCGATTGACAGGAAATCCATTAGTAGATTCCCTGCGCCCCGTCTATACCCCAGATATAGTGCGTAACCGCCAAACGATTGAAGATCGTTTGGCGTATGTAACTTTGTTCGACGGACGCCAAATTCTAAAGTCCCGGTTGGAAGAGTTAGAATATGGGCGCGAAGTGCTGGCACTCCACGAGGAAACAAAGCGTCGGGGGTTTATAGGAGCGTGGACAGATGCAGACAGGTGGAAACAGAACATCCCTATCGCCGGATACGCCTTCGGCACAGTGTTGCCTATCCGGGATATGCTGGCAATAAAAGGCATAATGGATAGGCTGGATGCCGGAGAGGAAGTATCCGATGAGGATATGTTGAAGGTTCAGTTATTTATAATGGACCAGCAACGTATGGGGGAAGCGTCCTTCGGCGGCAAGGTGGGGGAAGTTACCCGGGCCATGGTGGGTTTCGGGGCTCAGATTGGTATAGAGATGTGGGCGGCGGGTAAGGCAGGGGCTATCCTGACGGGGAACCCTAAGGTTGCCGGAACTGCTGCTTTTGTAGCGGGCTCCAAGAAGCTGGCTGAAGGTACTTTTAAAGCGGGCGTGGGGCTTTCCCGGCGCGCGGCTTATAAGATACTTTCACGGAAGATGCAGGAGAGCGTTGCCAAAATGTTGATGACTGCGGGAGGCAAGCAGCTTGTAACCCGCGGCACTCAGTTCGGCGTCGGGCTTATAGGCTCCGCCTATGCTGGTACCGCCATCACCGGAGTAGAGGTAGGGGGACTCGCCCTCACAAATAAACTGTTAGGGCAAGATGCACTCATGTCTACGGAAGCTGCGGAACGGTATGCTAGCGCGGCTATAGCAGGCGAAGACTTATCCCTGCGCTCTGCTAAGCTTATGGCTCTCTCAGACAAGTGGATAGAGAACGTATCCGAGATGGCGGGAACTATGGGAATGTTTGAAGCATTCCTACCTGCAGGCGGTACTAACAAGATTGTCGCTGGCTGGTTTGAAAAGGTGTGGGGCGATGAGGCTCGCCGGGCTGAGTTGAAAGCCCTCAGACAGTCCGGTAAAATATACGAGGGCGCTACCTCCCTTGCTCAGCGTATGAAGCTGGCAGCTGCTGTAGGGGGCGCCAGCGTCCTGGACTGGGTGTCTAAGGGCGGGGACCTCGGCGAAGGGCTGGCTCGCTTGGCGAAGTTCGGCCACGATGGATTTTTAGAGGAGCTGATGGAGGAGCGCTACGGGGACTTCATACGAGGCTTCGTAGGGCTCGAAGGTGAAGGTAAGGGGCTGCGCAACGCAATGCGCACCATGATACCCAGCCGGGATGATTTCGCTGTAGAAGTAGTATCTTTTGCCCTGCCCATGGTAACCCAGATAGGGGCGACCAGGGCGCACCTGGCTATACACGGTATCGATAGTGTGGCGCAGGAACGTTTTCGCAACATCCGGAACACTATGCGGGAAATGCCCGGCACCACAATAGAGCTGGAAGGCAAAACCCCGGTACTAAAGCGGGGCGAAACAGGACCCAGCATTTCCGTAGCGACGGGAGCAGAGGCTGTAGCAACAGAGGCACGGGGTGAACGTACCCGCCCTGTCACACCATTAGCCCGGATGCTGTCTTACGGCGTGGAGATTTTGCACCTCGCAACCACGGGACACTTTGCCGGGTTGGCCCGGCTGAGCGGAGCGGACGTTGCGCTCGCTTCCTACGGACTGCCTGCTCTTATAGGTATGCACAACAGTGCGTACAACCAGGCGGCAGCGGACCTAAAGCAGCTGAACGAAAGCCGCCAGAATAAGTGGACAGAGGCAGAGATCGACAAGATGGCGGAAGCGGAAGCTTTGGAAGTTACAAAGGATGTGATAGAAGCTTATCGCAAGTCCATGGTACTCCGCGAGAATGTTCTGGAGCGCATGGGCATCACAGAGGCCGAAGCCTCCGAGATGAAGCCTGAGGAACTGCTCCAGAAAATGAATGAAGCCGTTGCCGAAGGTAAAATTAAACGTTTGGACTGGGCAGAGGGCGAAGGGGTACAGTCACAGTGGGTAGCCGTCGACAGTAAAGATGGCCGTGCAGAGTCTTCCGTGGAAGGTGGACTCCGTAGTTTCCATGAAATCATGATGGAGGTTATGCGCAGGCATGGGCATGACGCCGAGGTGGTGCATGTGGATACAAGGGAAGAGTATGACCGCCACGCCAATACACCTGCTTACCGTGTTCAGTATGACGTTACAGATGATTTAGCTGAGATTGCCAAGAACCCGCTAACCTTGCGGGGGTCTCAGCTTGCCGGGTTGCTACGGGGTACTCGCGGGGTACACCCCGTCTTTAAATCCCAGCTACTACGCCGCTATGCCCAAAGGTTGCAGGACCTGCATGAAGCCGGAGCTTTCGGCTCTGTGTTTGAAAAACTGGAGCAGCCTGCTGATATAGATTCCCCGGCACCTCCGGCAGTGCGCCTGTGGGTGAATCACCGCCCTGACGGGAAAGTAGATGTAGAAGTGTCCTCTACACTTAATAGCGGAAAGGAATCGGAAGCATACGAGGAAGCGTTGCGCCTTAGTTGGGAGGAGGCACGGAGGCTGGAGGAAATGGCTAACGCCGCAGAGCACCCCGTGTCCGCTCTAAAAGAACTTTTAAGAAACGCAGGTTATGACGCACAGCCGCAGCGATTACTGCTTGACCACAACCGCTGGGTCTCTGTAACTGATCCCAGGATACTGGCAACTCAGATACCATACAACATGATGTCCCAGAAAGCCTGGGCCGAAGATGCTAATGTGGAAGAAGAGAAGCAGAAGGCTGATAAGATACTGCGCCACCAACTCGGGGTCACAAAACAGAATGACGGGAAGTACTACGTAAGCCTGGGCGGGCTTAATACGTCTTCTGACATACGCATCTCCCCACACGCTGATATATACCACGCTCTGGAAGAGATACTGGAGTCTACAGTGAAGCGAGATAACCTGCGTAACCGCAGGTCTGCCATGAATTACGACAGGCGTGTTCGAGACTTCCTGTTGCAACTTCAGGCGGCTATGCGCCAATCTATAGCAGCCCCAGAGGCTACAAAACGAACGCAGGCAGTAGCCTATGCTTTGTCTCGGCTGGCGGGAGAGGGGACGGGACGGGGGTATGCATTATCTGAACCCGCTGTGAAGATTTTTGCCGCCCTGCATCTTGGGGCCGGGCTGGGGCTGCCTTTCATTGGGCTGATTGCGCCTCCGTACATGGCCTCTATCCGTGAGGCTTCCAAGACTATAGAATCCCTGCCTAGCTATCGTGGCTTTGTAGAGTACATGTCCGAGGTGTTGGGAGCAGCTGATGCTGCCCGATTTAAACTCCTCTTTAACCCAATGCTCTCTGAGGAATCCGAAGCAAAACACCTCGCCAGACTCCAGCAGGTGCTAAAAGGACAGACCCCGGAAGCCGTAGACTCCAGTGCCGAAGAGGCGAGGATACGGGAAGTAGCCCGAGCGCAGGAGGAAGCAACGCCGCAGCCCGGGGAAGTGGACGAAGAAGACGAATTACCGTGGTCCGCTGACGCCGAACTCCATGCCAACCGTGTAGCTGAGGTAGGTACGTCGCCAGCGATAACGGATGAAGCAGAGCTGGCGGCTCTGGGTAAAGCTGACCCGGTAGAAGTATTGCGTTTACGGGATGAAGCTACTAAGAAAGCTTACGCTGAACAGCAAGTATTGTATGAAGCTGAGCGTACGGAGAAGGATCCGACCGCGCAGAAGCAGAACCTCGCCGACAGGGTGAGGCTGAGTGCTCACATACGGGACCTCATCAACGGGCGCCTGGATGGGCAGTTTGCTTTGCAAGTGCTTATGACAGAACGGGACGCCTGGGCAGCGCACCGGGAGGAGACCGCAGAACGCCGCAGGGAGGAAGCGGAGAGGCTTAAACAGGCGGAGGAGTGGCGCGCGGCTAAAGAAGCAGAGATACGTGCGGAACGTGCCAAAGCCCGGGCGGAACGTGTGGCAGAACGTAAGGCTCAGCGCAAAGCGGAACGAGAAGCTGAACGGGAAGCGAAAGCAGAGGCCGCACGGATAGCTGAAGAGTCTCCGCGTCGAGGTGCTGAGATAGAGGCCAAGGCTGCGAAGGCGGAAGCCGTGAAGGTGGAAGCAGAGGCTAAGGCTGCTGAAGAGGCGCAAAGAGCCGAGGAGGCAGCGGCACGTAAGGGAGCTGAAATCCGTGCGGAGATAGAAGCCCGGCGGAAGGTGGAAGCAGGGGAACCCCAGACCCCCAGCAGTGAAGAGTCACGGGCAATGGAAGGCATGGAGCCTGTCCGCCTGAACTTGGAGCCTGTTTCAGACGGGGAACTGGCTCAGTGGGAAGCGGATGCTATCAAGTCAGTAGTAACCTCCGAGACCAAGAAGCAGACTGACCTGGTCGGGGGGAAATCTTTAGAGGGAACGCTGGCCAAAATGGCGAGGTACCGTGCGCAGAAAGGCCAGGTAGAAACTGCCACACCCAGTGTAGCTCCCGTAGGCCCGGATGCCGAGGGGCGGAAGGTATACCAGACCCGGGAGAACATCCGGAGCATGATACACGCTCCGGACTATGCTGAGTATCTGCTGACGGTGATGCCGGAGGACATGCAGCAGAGCATGAAGGCCATGGCAGATGCCAGAGGTGCAGGGGTGCACGAACACATCGTAGATACCCTGGATAATCTTTTTGTAAATCGTCTCCCGACCAAAGCTGAGCGGGAGGCTGCTGCGGAGGTGGCAGAGGGGGAAGTCGCTGAGGGCGACGAAGCAGGGGCTGACCCGGAACTGGGCATCCTGCGCTCTGGTGAAGACCGTTCCCTGCATCTGCTGCAGGACCAGCGGGGGTTGGCTGCGGTAATGGAGAGTATAACAGGGCAGCATGGGCATCAGGCTTTATTTGAGCTGGTCTGGGGCAAGGATACGGCAGAACCCCTGCGGTTGCTGCTAAGTTCCCCTGAGCTTTATCAGCAGTGGATGGATGGTGAGCTGTTGGCAGACGGCCCGCAGACGCTGAAGCACCTTCGTGCCATGGTTGCATTGTCAGTAATGGCTGATATGGATCAGCTGTTCTCTGTAAACGCAGCACGGGAGGCTGATGGTAAAGAGCCTATTGAGTTGGAGCAGCTCCATCATCGTGTGGGCATCTCCCGCGATACCCTGTTACAGGGGTACGCTGCTGTAGAGAGTCTTACACAGATGCAGGGGGTGGTGCTGTTAAGCGACGGCACCACGGAGCAGCGTAACCAGACAAGCCTGAAAGACAGGTTTGAGAAGGTGGCGCAGCAGAATAGAGACTCTTACGCAGCCCGTCCCATGGTTTTCTGGGAAAAAGTGGTAGACCCGTACCACAAGTGGTTACAGAAAGTCGCAGCCCTGGGCTTGACTGTAAGGGGTCAGAAGGTCACGGAAAAATCCCTGGGCGTGTTGTCAAGCCGCCTGAATGAGACCACCCTGCACCAGGCCCGGGCGGCTATACACGAAGAGCTGGGAGCGTCCAGGCGCTATGCTTCCCAGTACCCGATTTCCCTGGAGCTGATGCAGGCCATACAGGAGAAGGAACCCAGACTGCTGGGTGAGCTGGCGCAGATACTGGAGAACCTGACTGGGGCACCACGCTCTTTCTTTATTTCCACGCTCCAAAGTCCTAAAGGTTTAATTGCCCTTACCTCCATGATAGGTAAAAACTTCCAGTACGCACTGACCCCGGATGTAGATATGCGGAGGATAAACTCCGACTTATCCCGGAAGTCCACGCTGGAAAAGGCAGCAGTGACAGACAGCCCGGAGTACCGGAAGGCTGTAAACAAGTTCTTCTCAGACGCCTGGGTGTCTACCACGACGCTGGGAGCAGCAGACGCCGTTACCGGGGAAGCCAAACCCACGGCGGACAGGAAATCTAACCTGGACTTTATGCTGGATGCCACCACTTGGCCGGAAACAGGCACGGCACCTACGTTTGACGCAGGAGGCAAGCAGCAGGCAGGGTGGCTGCAGCGGGGCAAGCTCGAGCGTTACCTGCATAAATTCCTGGAGATCTTTGGCGTGGACGGCTGGGATAAGGATGACTTTTCCCTGGATAACCCCGGGGCCGTTTCTCCGGCTAACCTTGCGCATCTGGGTGCCGTTACGACTGCAGCAGGGGAAGAGGTGGCAACCAGTGACGCTAATTTTACTCCCGCTGAGCTGCTGTGGGCAGTCCGGGAGATGGAGAAAGCAGGGTACTTCTACACAGGAGTGTACTCTGACAAAATAAATAAACGCTTTGTGAAGGTGAAATGGCTCCCGGCACAACAAGCTTACGACGCCTACGTATCCTGGTACAAGGACTATAGCTCCCGCCTTGTCGCGGAGCAGGCTGCCCTTATGCACCCGAATGAGTTGAAGGCGATTCTGGATGAGTACAATAAAGTGTCAGACAAGAAAGCCATGGCTGCAGCTGCGCAGAAAGCTCAGAGGGCTCTGGACGCAGCCAAGTCCTATCAGGCTTCTGTAGCTGAGGAAGGGGGCTGGAGGGCGGCGAGGGCCCGGCAGAGGGTGGCAGAAGCAGAAAGGGCTCTGGCTGCGGTGTACGAGGCTCCTGACAACCTTATGAGAGCTTTGAACCGTCCGCTGATGCGGGGTCGGCTGGTGCAGATACTGGATGGTGACCTGCGTTATTACTTTACGGGCTTTGAGGGGGAAGCCAAGGAACTAGGGTATCGCAAGATGTCTGAGCTCTCCCGCGAAGAGCGGCAACAGATGTTCGGGAACATAGAGGGTGTCCAGGCAACCCGCGCCAAGATGGCCAAAGCACTCTCAAAGTCTCTGGATACCCTGTTCAAGCGACGGGGGAACGACCTTACCGGAGGCTATTCCGGAGAACTCATGGCTCCTTATTTCGCACAATTACCGGGGCACAATGAGCGTGGGGACCTGCGGGCTATACACATCTACTCAGAGGCGTTTGACGCATCGCAGGATGGTGGTGTATACCACTTGGACACCTTGGGACGGGCTATGGTGGAGACCTATGGCGCCCAGTTCGCCGGGTCTGAGGATGTCTCCTGGTCCATAAAGTACCAGATTTCAGGCGTGGACGAAAAGACAGGGATGCCTCGTTTGGTGAAGATGCACTCCCAGCGTTTACAGCTGCGGGCGGATCAGGATGCCCTGTTCCAGGAACTCCTCCGTATAGGCAAGGAGCATGATATAGATATCGTTATCATGAGTTCCTCTGAGAAGGTCCCGACCAAGGCTATATACGAGATACTGGGAGCAGAGGCAGACGACCGTATAAGCGTGAATACGTTTGACGACTTGGGCAAGATGTCGGTAGAGGAGATAAGTGCCAAGGTGCGGGAAGTTCCGGCAGCGGATATAATAATACCACTTGCACTCCACGGGGACGGCGAGACCAAGATGAAGAAATTTGCCAAACAGCTGCTCGCCCAAGTGGGAAGCTTCCCCACAGCGCATGAGTACGAAGCGGTGCTATCAGACTGGCGACGGGCTAACCTGGAAGAGGCGGGACTGCTGACTGATGAAGGGTTTTTAGAGCTTGTTATTAAACACCTGGAACGGGGCGACCCTCGCTCCAAGGATTTGGCGGCGGGCTTGCGTTCAGGCACTATGACGCTGCACTCGGCTGCGGTACAGGGTAACCTGAAAGTAATGTCAGCTGTGAAGGCCGCTCTCAACTTTAAAGTCCCCAGACGTCGTGGCGTAGTTATGACCTCGTTACGGGGGCTACTCGGAGACATGCGGACAGAGGAAAGAGTCGATGGCTTCTCTCGCATGGTAGCCAACATGAAGGGGAACCGTGCCGCTTACCCGGACGTTGCTCTGGAAACTAATAAACCCAACACAGCCTTGAGTAATCTGGCGCAGTGGTGGGCAAAGCAATTCTTAAAGATAAATAAGAAATCGGTTAACCTTATAGCCAACCCCGAAACAGCGTTACGGAATATGTCTGCCATACTTCCGGCAGTCCATATGTTTCCCCTATACCGGGGTGCAGAGCCGATGCGCCTGGATCCGGTAAATCCGGAGACCTCTAACATCCTGGCTACTTCGGTTGACGCCGAAGGCAACCGTTATCTGGACCCGAGGCAACCTATTATTTACCAGAACCCGGACGGTTCCATAGACCCCCGCAGTTTTGCGGAGGATGTCCTGTTTATAGGCGAAGATGGTAATTATAAAGCTCTGGGTATGCCCGGGCTAGCTGACCGTATTCCCGCTGATGGCTTTAACAGTGCTATGCTCCACTTCTTGCAGGGTGAGTTTGAAGGGCACCCCGAGGTAGACGGCCTTCTGTTAGACGCTCTTGCGCACATGAACGCAGGAGGGGACGATGACGGGGATGCTTCCAATGTAGTGGTACCCGGGGGCTTGTTGGACAATAGTGCCAAGGGGCTGGCGAACCAGTTCATCCACATGCTTGTGGATGACCTTATGCGTAATCCCGATGTCCGGGAGTGGGCGCAACGAGGTATCGGGGAGCTCACCAAGATGGATGCGGAGTTTGGGGAAGAGCTGAAGTACAGCGACGATGCCCCAATAAAGCCACCTATCCTCCTGAACTCCGACGCCCGTGAGGAGTTTGAGCTGAAAGCTGGTAGTGTGGGCAAGAAAACCGTAGGAGCCGCTGCCAAAACAAACTCCGCCATGCAGCGCATCTTGCAGGCCGGAGGTTACACGGCGGAGACCGATGCTGACCTTGTTACACTTACTATGGCAAGTGGGCGAAAGCTCACGTTTGGGCGGACAAAGAAGCAGGCTCAGCAGGTGCTGGAGGATATTAGCCTCTGGCACCGTGCCCGCATGGCCATGCACGTGGGGCCCCAGCGTGAGATATCCAGCAGCGTGGACGATGGCAAGTTTCTGACCCAGGGCATTATGGGCTTCACTACATGGGTGAAATCTTTCGTAGCTACAGCTCTTGCTTTGAACCAGGAGCTTCTGCAGCCTGCGTTAGAGGGACGGGAGCGGAATGTGGAGCTGGAGAAACAGGAAGCCCTGGAGGTCGCTAAAGAGTTGATACACTTCATGGTCTACAACCCCACAGTGCGTGAGGTAAACAGGCGTATTGAAGACTCGGATGAGCGGATGACCAATCCGGAGTTTCGCAAGCGCAGTGCTCGTAGTACTTTAATCAACATAGGCGTAGCGGAGTTGAGCGGACGTTCAGAAGACCACATTTCTTCTCAGGAGAGGGCAGCTTGGAGAGAGCACTGGCGGAAGATTTCAGCGAAAGCTGCGGAAACCGGGGTACAACTGGACCAGTACAAGGCAAAAGTGTCCTTCATACTTACCCGCACAGAGCTTGGGAAGCTGGTGCAGCTTGTAGACATTGCGGGTGATGCGTTCCACATGGGGCGGGTTTCTGACCTCTGGATTGGGGATGCCGATGTCCGGACTCTGGAGGATCTGGGTAGTTACCAGGAGAGCCTGCGCACCGTAAAGGGGGAGTTCGAGGTATACCCGCCTTCTATTAAGTACATCCGCCCGGAAGTGCTGACTCCCGCGGAGCAGACACTGGACGTCCTGCAGGGGTTGGCGCCTAAAGCCTTTCTCGCTGCCACTCCTGTAGGGGAGTTTGTGCGTGACCGCCTCGGCCCCTCCGCTTCGGCAGACCGCATCAGCCGCGCCATTGGTTCCACACAAGCGCTGATAACTATGCGCCGTATGCGGGAGGCGTGGTTAGCTGAGAATCCCGGAGAATCGCTGAAAGCTTCGTTTGTAGTGCAGGACATCCTGGACCTGCGTAATGAGTTTAAAGACAATACCTTTCTCCAGTTAATCTGGACGGGTGGAAACATAAAAGGCATTCTGCAGATAGACCCGGGCTATGCCGGAGCGTTTGCCGGAGGGCTTAGCGATGCTCAGACCCGGAGAGCTCAAAGGGATTTTGACAGGTTGCCCCGCAAGGTGCAACTGGAGCTTGCTACTGCTATACTTGCAGGGTCTGAGCCTTCTTCCGGGGCACGTGCCCGCTCGCCTATACAACTTATGGGTAGTTTGGAATCTTCGGAGTTCCTCCGGGACTTCGCTAAAGTGGAAGCAGAGGTACATGAACGCTTAACCCGGGACGCCGAGGCGGCTTATGCGCTGGCAGAGTACGTGGTAGAAACCCTGTCCCACCCCGGGTATGCCAGGGTTGCTCTGGCACGTGGGTTATTAGGCCCTCATTACGCGGTACGTGGAGGACGCACGTTCCTGTCTGAAACCGAGCGGGCAGCTTGGGGGCTGCTCCGTATACGCGACATAGACCCTGGAGTCGTGGGAACTGCAGCAGACGCTGTCCGGGGAGCTAACCCGCCTAACTCGGCGGCACGGAAAGAGGCGGCGAAAGCGGGCAGGGCTACGGGAGGCATATTGGCTCCCACCACAGCGCAAGCAGCCTCCCGCTCCTTTGCTGCAAGGCTGGGCGACAGAGCTGCTGAGCAGGGAATGTTAATTACAGACCCCGCGCGAGTGGTGCCAGGCAGCTACGTTTACGTATCTGTCCCCGGGCGGGACCGAGGCTTCGCTGCCAAGGATTTACAGACCCTGATCACAACTGCGTTAGGGGTGCTGCAACAGGGTGGACAGCTTATAACAGACAACGAAGCAAAGGCCACTACTCCCCACAATGCCGAGGGGGAAGGCGTCCTGCGTAAGGCTCTAATAGACGCGGGGGCAGTAGAGACTGCTCACGATATGTATAGTACCTGGGCTTTGCCGGGGATGGTTCCTGTGGAAGCAGAACCGGAGGTGAGGCAGGTGAGGCAGGTGAGGCAGGTGAGTCCAGCTCCGCCTGCGGCGGCCCCCGACGCCCCCAGCACTCCCGCGCCCCCCATGGCCCTCAAGGCCAAGATCGACGCAGGCAATCTGACCCCCACCGACGTCGGCCCGGACACTGTCGTGGTGGTCGGCACCCGCAAGGAGTCCGAGGGCCGTGGTTACAGCGGCAGCGCGGCACTGGCCGTGCAGCTCGGCGTCAAGGACCCTGTGGGCACTGGGCGCCTGGGCGAGAAGGTGTTCGGTATTCAGACGGTGGAGAAGTTGGGGGAGTCGAGAGTTCGTCGCGTAGCGCGATCCGCGAAGCCTGCTGGGGTCTCCCAAGCGTTGTACGAGGTTGTTACCAACGACGACGGGTTGCCGCAGCCCTTGACCGACGAGGAAATAGAGGAGCGTTTGGCCGCGTTCACCACGGAGGATTGGGCGGCGTTCAACAAGGCGCATGGGCTCACTTTCGACGGGGGGAAACATCTGGTCATCGACGCGTCCAACTTTTTCAAGCTCGCGTATACAGACGTGAGGCTGGGCCGCGTGCAAAAGGCGCTGGGGATCGAAGTCTGGGAGACTGACGATCGTCTCGACACCATCCGCCAAGGCTTCGAGCAACTCTACGCAGAGGCCCGTGCGAACCCGGGCACCACGTTCCTGCTGACCAAGGTCGGTACGCAGCGGGCCGGGTTCACCGAGGACCAGATCAAGGCGCTGCTGCCATCTGACATGCCGCGCAACATCGTGACGCCGACGGGGTGGGAACGATACGAGCCTGGCAGGGCCCCCGACGCCCCAGCGTCAAAAGTAACCCAAGCCCCTTATCTGGAAGACGGCCCGTTACAAAGTGCCGATGAATTTGAGGTGGAGTTGTTTGTAAACCGCCTCCCAAATAGACCAGACCCAGAGGTACAAAAACCAAAGGCTGTAAAGGTAGCTGTCCGACAGGCAAGGCCTGCAGAGTCAGCAAAGGATTACCTAAAAAATAAACAGGAGGAAGATTTACCTTCAGGACCTGTGGTGCAGTTGAGTACAGCCCCCGCGGCCAAGCAGCCCAAGCCAGCCGAGCATCCGTTTGCTGAGGCGTGGTCAGACGCAGAGTTGTGGGCGCCTGAGCGGCTCGCCGAGGA
>CAYPVF010000003.1:32016-36149 GCA_964414105.1 uncultured Eubacteriales bacterium | reverse complement strand
GGAATCAGGCTGCGGAAAAACAACGTTGGGCCGAACCGTTTTGGGCTTGCAGCCCGCTACCGGAGGCCAGGTGCTGTATAACGGTGAGGACATCACAAAGCTTAAGGCCAAAAGGCTTAAGGAACTCAGGAAAGAGATTCAAATTATCTTCCAAGACCCTTATTCATCGGTCAATCCCCGTCATTCTGTCAGCCGAATAATCGGGGAACCCATGAGGGTGAACGGCATTGTAAAGTCCAGGGCCGATCAAGAGCATAGGGTGTATGAACTCATGGCCACGGTTGGCTTAGCAGACCGCCTATATAATGCCTACCCGCATGAGCTGGACGGAGGGCGGCGCCAACGTATAGGTGTTGCCAGGGCACTGGGTTTGAACCCCAAGTTCATTGTGTGCGACGAACCCGTCTCAGCATTGGACGTTTCGGTACAAGCCCAAATTCTCAATCTGCTCATGGACTTGCAGCGAGATATGGGTTTAACCTACATGTTTATCACTCACAACCTGTCAGTGGTAAAACACATTAGCGATGAAATCATGGTCATGTACCTTGGCCATTGTGTGGAAAAGGCTTCGTCTAGAGAGTTGTTCAAAACGCCTTTACATCCCTACACTCGTTCGCTGTTGTCGGCTATTCCTATACCTTCGGCTGTTGCCCGGGAACGAAAACCGGAACTTATCAAAGGCGAGTTGACTTCACCCATTGACCCCAAACCCGGTTGCAGATTTGCCAGCCGTTGTCCCCACGCCACCGAACGTTGTACGGGACAGGATATTCCTTTGAAGGAAGTTGAAGTCGGGCATTTTTGCGCCTGCACACTGTATGACTAGGATTCTTATCGGAGCGGTTTGGAGAGGACGGCTAATATGAAAAACCCTATCGCGACTATTGAGATGTCGAGCTGTAACAAAATTGTCATCGAATTGTTCCCGGAACACGCGCCCAACGCTGTTAACAGTTTTATCAACCTTGCACAAAAGGGGAAGTTCGATGGTCACAAAATAAGCCGGATTGTGCCCGGGTTTGTGATTCAGCCCAGCTATTCAAATTTTGAGGATGAGGAAATGGCTTACTTGCTTGAGGGAGAATTTTCCGCCAATGGTTTCAAAGACGGGATGAAGAATGATGTGGGCTCGGTGGCCATGGGCGGCGACGGAATTCGATGGGCGTCAGGAAGCTGTTTCTATTTTACCCTTGCCTACCATGAGCGCCTTGACGGCAATTACACAGTGTTTGGCAAGGTGATAGGCGGCTGGGACGAAGTCAAACGGATCGAAAGTGTCGCCTTAAGGCGCGTTGATCTTGATTGGCCGGGGGTGACTGTTAACGAACCCGTGGAGCCGGAAATAATGGTGAGAATCACGGTGAACACTTTTGGGAAGAGGTACCCGGAACCTGATAAAGCAGCAGTTGATTGTTGATTTTTCGCGGTACGGTTATGTGCCTCATGGTGTTTTTGTCTCAAAAGCTAACAAGGCCGCAGTGACACGCGTTTTGGGCCACTGCGGCCGCTTGCTCTTATTTACCCACTGTTTCGGTTTAACGCGGGTTAGGTTCAACTTTTTCAGCCCTGAGAAGATATCTGTGGAAAAAATACTCGCCAACTGCTATTAGTAGTGCAAATGTAAGTACTGATGATGTTGTGGTCACAAAAGCGGGAACAACACGAGACATGCCCAAGGCTATCAGGGCTCCTAAACCACCGTTGATTATGGCGCCGATAAAGCTTCCCACCAGGGGAAGGATCAGTAAGTCGCCAGCTAGGTAGTCGATTACCGTGGCCGCTAGGGCTAGAGCGGCTATCAACATAAAGGAGTTTTGGCCGGAAATACCGAAAGCAAGCCCGGACACTACCAGCGTCATCACAAATTTGAATAATAGAGCATTTGCAGTCTGGCTCAAATTATCACCTCCGTGAGAAATATTGCCTAAAAGGAAGGCAGATATTCGGGAAACGGAAAGGCGATGGGATTTTGGGTAGCATCATGAGGTGTGATGAGGCAGTCGCGGTGGTGCCGGCGGTTGTAGCGCATAAAGGATTATGATAGAATCAATTTTGCGTCGGGCTGTGGCGCAGTTTGGTAGCGTGCCTGAATGGGGTTCAGGAGGCCGTAGGTTCAAATCCTATCAGCCCGACCACTTAATCCCCAGCGTAACCCCTAAACCCAGTGAATCCGCAAAACTCGAAAAACATCATTGAACATCCTTTTGGCCATCTATTGGCCATCTAGGTCTTGGAGAAGAGTTTCGGCTAGCCCCGTTGGCGTCCAGGCCCAGGATTTTGTCCATTTTATCCGCTGCTTCCCTTTGTGCTTGGGGGATAGGCCCGATGTAAAACTCCGAAGTGGTGCTGATGTCGGCGTGGCGAAGCTGGTTAGAAACCACCTTAATATCCGTGCCAGTGTCAAGCATAATCGTGGCGGCTGTATGGCGCAGATCATGAAAGCGAATTTTGGGCAACCCCTTTTGCTGCAGATGCTTACGGAATCTTCGCGTGAAAGAGTCGGGCTTAAGCAAACTTCCATCTTCCTGCGTAAAGACAAGTCCATGGGGGTTATCCCACGTTCCTGTGCCTACAGCGTCTTCCCAGGCCCGTTTTTCTTCCGTTTGAGCAAATAGCCTTGCCTTAAGCGCGTCTACCGTCATGGGCGATAGGGCTGTTCGGTCTTGGCTATCCCTTGTTTTGGGCTCTTTGAGGAGCGCGCCTTCGCTCGTCTTAACCAATGTCTGCCGGACGAGAACTGACCGGTTAACAAGGTCCACATCCTGCCATCTGAGGCCAAGGATTTCCCCGCGTCTGAGTCCGGCCTGTACCGCCAGAAGATATGCCGCGAAATATTTATCATCCCTAACGCTTTCAAGGAATGCCGCCGCTTGCTCCGGCGTCCACGCGGTAGGCTTTTGCCTCGGCACTTCCGGCGGTGTGACCGAGTCGGTTACGTTACGGGCTATCAAACCCCATTTAACAGCTTGGTTGAGCATTATCCTTATGACGTCATGGATGTGCTTCACGGTGTTCGGCGACAGATGGCCAAGTTGGCCATCTGCCCGTGGACCGGATAATTTGCTGCTGTAAAGCGCGTCCAACATCATGGGTGTAATGGCCTTAAGTTCGAGGTGCCCAACGGCAGGTATTATGTGTACCCGCGAAAGATATTCATACATGTCGTAGGTGGATTGCTGCTTCCGAGCCTTGACATGCGGCAGCCACCTATCCTTGGCGTACTCTTCGAGGGTAAGTTTGACAGGCTCTACCCAGCAGCCCCTGTCCATCTCGTTTAGGATTTCCCGGAGCCTTTTTTCCGCTGCTTTCTTCCCCTGCACTGTCTCGTAATAATAGCTCTTCTTTTGGGTTATCGGGTCCTTGCCTAAGTACACCGATAGCCTGTACGAGTGTTTGCCTCGCTGACGTATTGATCCTGAAGCCAAATAACCACCTCATTTCCAAAAACTTATGACTATTTGCGAACTTTTTCAGGGGGCGCGTCCAATTATTCAAACGCTTCCCCGAAATCCAGAAGGGCGTCCATCAGACCACCCGTGACTGCATTTGCTATGTCAAGACCCGATTCGTCGTCATACAAAATTCGCCAGATGTCTTCGACCTTTTTTAGGGGGATTACTAGATTTTTTGTAACCATCCCAGCCGCAGGGTTCTTCAGTCCTTCAACAAGGGTTTCCTCCAACAATTTATTGGTCTCGTCTTCGGAATAGTCGTCGTCAAAAAGATGCTCAAATATAGCCTCAAACGCTGTTGCTATGGCTTCCCCGAATACCTTTGGCATGTCAACGGCCGTTATGGTAACAGGGACGGTGGCGGTGTCTCCGTCGGTGGTTGGCTCGCCGATCTCGTAAGACAGACGGCTAAAAGCCACTCTAATGGCATCTGGCCCAGGGCCGCCATCGTCTTCTCCCGATACATCCTCAATAAAAGCTTCAGCGCCGTCTTCATAAATGATAAGGGCGGCTTTATCAAGGTCAGATGCCTTAACGTGATCTAGGAAGTTTTTGACTACCTTGTCCGGCGGAGTAATGGTAGCTTGGAGCGGGCCTGCGGAGCATCCTGCTAAAACGAAACTGAGAACGAGAATCACGGGTAATAGACTTTTAATTTTTCGCATTCTACTTACCTCC
>CAYPVF010000003.1:30060-32006 GCA_964414105.1 uncultured Eubacteriales bacterium | reverse complement strand
GCTTGGGCCCAGGAACTCGGGAAAACGGGTTTTGCATCACCTACTTTTAGTTAGAACTTACCTCTTAGTTCGACTACTTTGCCAATAACGGTAATCGGGAGTCTCCTTACTTCGATCGGGGAAAAAAACATGGGTTCATATGTAGGGTTCGTGGGCAGCAATTTGATGCCTGTTTCATCCTGAAAAAACCGTTTTACTGTAGCGTCTTCGCCGTTGACCATTACGACGGCCGTATCGCCGTTCTCTACACAGGTTTGTTTACGCACAATGACTACATCACCCTCGCAAATCCTTGGAGCCATACTATCTCCCTTGATTTGCAGTGCGAAATGCTCCCCTTGGGACGCCATTTCGGGGGTGATCTCTTCATAATCGATGATGTCTTCTACTGCCTCAATTGGGATACCGGCCTGAACTCGACCTAAGACAGGGATCTTAATTCCTTTTGATTTTATATCTCTACCCAAAAGGTAGTCAGTTGTAACCCCGAAATAGTCAGCTAATGCCCGCAAAAAATTGTTATCGGGTTGACTCGCGCCGAGTTCCCACATGGCCACTGTAGAGCGCGCAACCCCAATAGCATCAGCAAGTGTTTGTTGGCTAACTTTATTTGCGCGCCTGACTTCTCCTAGCCTGATTTCAAAAACCTCCCTAGCGCTATTGTAATGTCAATCTAGTTGACACTCTAGATTAATGTCGTCAAATATCTTGACGTATACAGCTTTGCGTGCTATTCTTTTGTCAAGGTTCTTGACCTAGGGGTGATTAGATGGGCATTAAAGAAGCTCGCGAGTCAATCGGAATGACACAAGAAGCCCTGGCCAAGCTGCTAGGGGTGGCCCGTTCCACGGTCGCTATGTGGGAATCAGGTCTTTCGTTGCCACGGGCCCAACTTCTCCCGAGGCTCGCCGAAATTTTGAAATGCAATATCAGCGATCTTCTAAAAACCAGCGCTGGATGACACGCCCTGGTTTTATTTTTGCTTTGCAGGAAAGAGGGATCGTATGAAAGGGAAAATAGACAGCTCCGGAACCTCACTCAATCTGCCGCCGGTGCTCACTGCCGATCAAGTGTCCGAAATTCTCCAGATTCCAATTAAGACAGTCTATGACCTGGGAGCGCGAGGTAAGTTACCCCGGGTCAAACTCGGCAGAACGGTTAGGTTTCCGCTAAGGGCCATTATGCAAATCGTTGGGGAGGAGGTTTCAGAAGATGACAATTATCAAGGCGAAGCACCAGTTTGACTCAGCAGTAAGCCGTTTCAACGAAACTACCGGGCGTGATGTTGACAAGGCCGTTTTTGCCCTATGCGTCGCCGAGGATGGTCTGAACACGGCCTACGCCGCCAAGAAAAGGGCGGCATCATACGCGGTAGCGCGTAAGCTCCGCCACATGGATCAGGTAGACCGCGCATCAAAGCTGTGGCTCGGTGTCGTATACGGGACGTTAGCACTCGCAGGCTTGTTGGCGGTTATCTGGGCAGTGCTGAAGGGACGGTGAAGAAGATGACCAATCTCAAACAAGAAGCGCTGCCTTTAGGGAGACAGCGCCAGAACACACCTACTGATGACAGTATACCACCAAAAGCATCAACGGCCAGCATGGAAGATTTGGGAGCCTTGCTTAGGCACGCGCTACACCAGACTTACGACATGTACTTTTCCGCGCGTTCCCTTATGACAAGGCTAGATAACCAAAGGCAGCACTTAGAAAACTTGCTCTATGACGCACAACTGTGCGAGGAGGTAGAAAAGTGGCAGAAATCGTTGTGAAGTTAGATACAGGTGACCTCATACCTAAGCTTGAGGAACTGCTAGAGCTTTTAAAGGGTACAGGTTCCACTGTTTCGGTGGGACAGGCTCCGGCTGCCGTGGCACAAGCTCCAGTGCGACCTACGCCAATAGCACCAACACCAATAACACCAACACCAATAACACCGGCCCCAG
>CAYPVF010000003.1:28345-30050 GCA_964414105.1 uncultured Eubacteriales bacterium | reverse complement strand
AGGCGCGAGTACAACATAGACCAGCTCGCAACAGCGGCGTCACCCCTCATGGACATGGGCCGTGGGGCAGAGTTGATCGCGCTTGTTACCTCGCTGGGTGTTCGAGCTCTCACAGACCTCCCCAAGGAACGCTACGGCGAGTTTGCCGACGGTCTTCGGGCCTTGGGGGTGCAGATATGAAGCAAACAGACATGATGAGAGTCCTGAAGGCCGTGGCGCCTAAAAAGTCGACTTGCCCCATCTGCGAAGACCTTGTAGTCGAGAATGGCGTTGCCTGGGTCACCGACATGGATGTGTGGGCAGCCGTGCCCACAGATATGGCGGACGGCGTGTACCGGCCAATCGGGAGAAACTTGGAGCGATACCCCGACGGACAGCGCGACGGCAGCGATAGACCTATCGCGCCCGCATTGGATGGAGCCCCTATTTTCGCGCCAATCCCGTTCCCGCGGGAAGCTTTCAAGGCCGCCGTTAATTTCATTGGGAGGCCAACCGCCGCTAAACCCGCACGGTTTTCGAGCGTAGTCTGCCTGCGGGTTAAGGCAAACCAAATGGAGATAGCCGCGACAGATACATTCGCACTGGCGCGATATGTTGCAGCCAGGCCAAGCGAAATCCCGGACGGTGACTATCTGCTCCCAAGCAAAGCCATTCAAGCGCTACTTGTGGACAAGGGCGCCGACGAATTGACAGTGTCGGTAACTAATAACTACCTATTCATGGATACCGGGACGCTTAGGGTCATCGCCCGCAAAAGGGAAAGTCGGTACTTTAACACTGACCGGATAATCCCGTCGGGGCTAGATAGGGTAATTGGGTTTAATAAAAAGGAACTTCAGAAGGCCGCTAAAGCACTTATTCCGTACACTAACAAAGAAGAAAACTGCATCGAGCTCCGGCCTGAAGACGGCGGGTACACCATTACCGCACGTGACAAAACCAGAAGTCTGGAGAAGACCATCCTCGTCAGAACCTTAGCGGACGATACCGGTTACGCCGGTTGTCTCCTCGGAATCCTAGCCCAGAACCTCATGGTAGTAACACCCATGTCGCTCCCGGAAGGGCGGCCGCCTGACGGAGTGCTCCGGATACAGCCCCAGTACCTAACGAAGGTATGCGCTTCGGTTACCGGGCCCAGTGTCTACATGGGGCTGCAAGGGGATCTCAGCAAACTGAAACCGGTCATTTTCTCCGGAGAACACCCTTCACACGGCGGTGATGTGATATGAGCAATCTCACAGTCGCAGGTAAAGCTCCGGCTCATGCACTCTTGTCGGCCAGCGCCGCACACAGGTGGCTTGTCTGCACACCGTCGGCAAGACTGGAGGAGACGCTTCCCGAGGAGCCAAGCGTATACGCTGAGGAAGGCACGCTGGCGCACGACATAGCCGCGCTCAAGATGCGTAATTATTTTGTTGTGCCCATGGCGAAAACAAAAGACCATGACAAAGCTCTACGGGCACTCCAGACACACCGGCTGTATCAAGACGAGATGCTGCACCGCACCGACGCTTATTTGGAGTACGCAAAGAGTGTATCGTTCGCGCACGATTACAGACCCCACGTTGCCGTGGAAGTCAGAGTTGACTATAGCCGGTACGCCCCGGAGGGGTTCGGCACGGCAGACTGCATCATCGTAGGCGGTCAAGAAATTCACGTCATTGACTTCAAATATGGCAAGGGCGTCCCCGTATCAGCAGAGAGA
>CAYPVF010000003.1:23234-28335 GCA_964414105.1 uncultured Eubacteriales bacterium | reverse complement strand
GATTTCTCCTGCTACGTTCCTGATGGCTTTGGCACAGGAGACTGCGTGGTCATTGCGGACAAGCGCCTGCACATCATCGACTTCAAGTACGGGCAGGGCGTTGTCGTGGAAGCTGAGCGAAACCCACAGATGATGCTGTACGCTCTGGGAGCTCTGACCAAATATGAAATGCTGTACGGCATTGAAGTCGTCAAGATGACGATCTTCCAGCCCAGGCTCGACAGCGTCTCCACATGGGAAATCTCGGCCCAGGGCCTTCGCCAGTGGGGTGCCGACATAAAGCGTTCGGCCCAGCTCGCCTTCGAAGGTGGAGGGAATTTTGAGGCAGGCGACCACTGTCGGTTCTGTCGAGCCAAGGCTACATGTCGAGCAAGGGCGGAGTATTACCTCAGCCTTGACGGTTTTCAGAAAGTCATGCCGCCCTTGGTCTCCAACACCGAAGTGGGGGAAATCCTGCGAAAGGCTTTGGCTCTACAGACGTGGGTCGAAGACCTGAAGACCTACGCTCTTGCGGAGTGCCTGGAAGGCCGCGAAGTCACCGGCTGGAAGGCCGTAGAGGGCAGGGCCATAAGGCGATGGTCTGACGGTGACGCTGCTTTCGCCGCGCTCCTTGACTCAGGCATTGACGAGGCCATGTTATATGAAAAACGGCCCATTACTTTAGCCGCCACAGAAAAGCTCCTAACCAAACCCAAATTCACAAAGCTCGTGGGCTCATTTGTTGAAACACCCCCGGGCAAGCCTGCTCTTGCCCAAGCATCGGACAAGCGTCCGGCGATCACCAAGCCAAGAGCAGAAGACGACTTTGAGGCGATAGCGCCAAATCAGTAGAAAGACTTTAGCGAGATAAGAGACACTAGGAGGAACGGGAAATGTCAAAAAATCCGCGTCACGTAGTCACAGGCCAGGTCAGATTATCGTATGCAAATCTTTTTACGCCCCGGGCGCATCAAAACGGGGGCGACCCAAGGTATAGCACCACTATTTTAGTGCCCAAGTCCGATGTGGCCACCAAACAGCGCATAGACGCCGCTATCACCGAAGCAGTGGAAATGGGTATATCAAGCAAATGGAACGGTGTGCGGCCGCCAATCATAGCCATACCCGTATATGACGGAGACGGCAGAAGGCCATCTGACGGTATGCCCTTCGGCGACGAATGCAAGGGTCATTGGGTCTTCACGGCATCGAGCAAAAACGCGCCGCAGGTAGTAGATCAACAGCTTAACCCTGTAATCAATCAGTCTGACGTGTACTCCGGGATGTACGCTCGCGTATCTTGTGACTTTTTCCCGTATGCAGTGTCAGGCAAAAAAGGTATCGGCGTCGGTCTCGGTAACGTGCAGAAGGTGGCGGACGGAGAACCCCTAGGCGGACGCAGCACTCCTGAGGATGATTTCTCACCTATCGGAACTCAGTCCGCGCAAACGTACGGTCAGCAGATAAACCCCATAACTGGTAAACCCATGTCTTAATGCCCCGCGGGGGCCGCGCATCCGACAAAAAACGCGGACTATTCGGCGAACAGGTCGCCAACCGGAAAGGAGGGAACCGGCCATGAAAAAGCTTTCGATAGACATTGAAACTTTTTCCAGTGTGAACCTCGCCAAGGCAGGCGTACATAAGTACGTGGAATCACCTGACTTTGAGATACTGCTTTTTGGGTGTGCGTTTGATGACGATCCTGTCACAGTGGTGGATCTCGCTTCTGGTGAGTCACTACCGGCGGAGGTACTTGACGCCCTGCACGATCCAAAAGTCACCAAGCACGCTTACAATGCTGCTTTTGAGATCGCTTGCCTGAGTGGGTTCTACGACATCATCCCCGATCAGTGGCGCTGCACCATGGTTCACGGGCTATATGTCGGATACCCGGCAGGGCTGGCCGCCATATCGGCCGCCCTTGGCTTGCCCCAGGATAAGCAGAAGGCAAGCATAGGTTCTGCCCTTATAAAGACGTTTTGTGTGCCATGCAAGCCCACGGCGTCAAACGGGCATAGGACAAGAACGCTCCCGATGCACGAGCCGGAGAAATGGGAGCTCTTTAAGGGTTACTGCGCCCAGGACGTAGTGGCAGAGAGAGAAGTGGAAAAACGTCTCAAGCGTTTTCCTGTTCCCAAGACGGAGCAAAAACGGTGGGAACTAGACCTGGAGATCAACTCCAGAGGCGTCAAGGTTGACGAGGTCTTCGTCAGAGCCGCCACATACCTGGACCGGAAAATCACAGAAGAACTCATGGACGAAGCCAAGGAGTTAACAGGTCTTCCGAACCCGAAGAGCGTCAAACAGCTCACCGAGTGGCTTGAGACGGAGACGGGACAGGAGGTGCCTAACCTTCAAAAGGCCACAGTGGCTGAGATGCTGGAAGGTGACCACAGCGAAGACGCCAAGAGAGCCCTGGAGATTAGGCAGGAGCTCGCTAAAACTAGCACATCAAAGTACATGGCCATGCGACTTACGGCCTGCAAGGACAGCAGGGTGCGGGGGCTTTTGCAGTTTTACGGCGCGAATCGCTCCGGCAGATGGGCGGGCCGTTTGGTTCAGGTACAAAATTTACCCCGAAATTATTTGGAATCGCTGAATCACGCCAGGATATGTGTTAGAGACCGAAAACTAGACACTCTCAAAATCATTTACGGCAACGTACCTGACACGCTCTCCCAGCTCATAAGAACCGCATTTGTGCCCGAGAAGGGCCACCTGTTTGCCGTGGCAGACTTTTCAGCCATCGAGGCCCGTATCCTCGCTTGGCTTGCCAAGGAGCGGTGGGTCGTAGAAGTGTTCGCCGGGCATGGAAAGATATATGAGGCTATGGCATCCCAAATGTTCGGGGTCCCTGTAGAGAAAATCGTCCGCGGCGAACCGGAGTACGAGCTCAGACAAAAAGGCAAGGTGGCGGTTTTGGCCTGCGGTTATGGCGGCGGCCCTGTGGCCCTCAAGAACATGGGCGCGCTCAACATGGGCCTCACCGAAGAAGAGCTGCCGGAGATTGTGCATCGATGGCGCTCCAGCAACAAGCAGATCGTCAGCTTCTGGTACGACCTCGAAAATGCCGCCCTGGATACAGTGAGAACATGGCGGCCAAACAGCGTACAAGGTATCCGGGTTGCCCGGGAATCGGACATAATGTCCGGACTTAACTTTCTGACGATCACCTTGCCGAGCGGTCGCAAGCTGTTCTACCCCGAACCTTTTGTTGCCATAAACGCTAAAAACCGTGATGCGCTGTTTTACAAAGGTGTTAACCAAAACACACGGAAATGGGAAGATATCTCCACTTTCGGTGGCAAATTGGTGGAAAACGTGATTCAAGCCATCGCCCGTGATTGTCTCGCCGACAGCCTCACGGCACTGGCCCAAAACGGTTTCAAAACGGTTTTCCACGTCCATGATGAAATCGTTGTTGAAATCCCCGCATTGGACCATGAGGCCGCCGAGCGCGCGCTTACAACAGTGATTGAAGTCATGGAACAACCCTTGCCTTGGGCTCCCGGACTGATCCTTAAAGCGGACGGGTTCGTGACTGAATACTACAAAAAAGATTAGGCGGTGCAGACACAATGACACGAGCGCTCCTTTCATTGTCGGGCGGCAAAGACTCCGTTGCTATGGCCATTTTGCTGGCCGAGCGTGGTGTTGACTATCAAATGGTTATGGCCGACACGGGGTGGGAGTGCCCCGAAACACATTGGATCGTCCCGCGTGTGGCGGCTACGCTGCGCCGCGAATTAATCATAGTCAACAATGGTTCGGGCTGGATGCACCTACACAACAAAGGGTATTTCTTACCCTCCTGGAGGCGTCGATGGTGTACCGCCATCCTCAAGCAACAGGCGTTGAACCGGTATCATACCGCGGCTAGGCCTGATGTGGTCTACGTTGGGATACGCGCCGACGAACCCAGTAGAATACCTCCCGGGGCGCGTAGAGAGCAGGCATACACTACTGAGTACCCGTTAGTGGACGCGGGAATCGACAAACGTGAGGCGCAGGCATTATGCGCTAGGTATGACCTGTTATCGCCCATCTACCAGTGGCGCTCCAGTACATCATGTTTTTGTTGCCCACTACAACGGCTGTCAGACTGGCAAGGATTACTAACCCATCATCCCGATCTGTATGCCTTGGCGGAAGACTGGGAGGAGCAGAGTGTGCGTGCCGCCCAGACAAACGGCTGGCAAACGTTCCGTTGGCGGCGTGACTACGCCCTCTCGACCATACGGCGCCGATACGAACCTCGGAAAAGCAAGCGATTGGGATTAGGAAAAACGGAGGATGAGTCAGGAGGATGAGTCAGTATGAGCAAAGACATTGATTGGGGCCTTGCTTGGGGTGAAGGAACCATCGTCTGCACTTGTGACAAGTGCGGCCATTGTGAGGAGTTTGAGTTCGAGGATGGTCCTGACTTCCGAGAAGTGCAGGGCGAGTTAAAGCAAAGAGGCTGGGTGTCCAGGAAGATTAACGGCGAATGGTATGACTTCTGCTGCAAGGAGTGTTACCTCGACTACGTCAAACAACACGCCGCTAACGCCGTAAAAATGGACTTCGGGAGGTAGAGCTATGCTACCAATAACCCTTAGCGACGCAGACGTTAACGCCATTTTGGCCGGGCGCAAAACACAGATAAGGCGAATTATCAAACCGCAGCCTCGTAACGGAGTAAGACGCAGTAACTTTGTTAAATCGGGCATAGAGGATTTGCATGGGTACGAGGTAAAGCCAAAATATTTGTCAGATGACACCCTTTGGGTGCAGGAGACGTGGGCAAAAATAAGTGACTGGGTAGATGTTGATCCTGAAGTAGGGGTTTCCGACGGTTATATCTATAAAGAAAATTGGGAAGGCGAAGAGCACCCTAAATGGCGTTCCCCTATCTACACGCCTAAAGAAGCGGCCAGGTTATTTTTGAAGGTTATCAATGTATGGGTAGAACCGCTACAAGCTATCACTGAAGAAAATGCACAAGCAGAAGGTGTCCCAAAAACGTATCCCTATGCCTGCCAAGTGACAGGAAAAACCGCACACATGGGAGACCCCAACGGAACCTACCGAGACGGCTTTGCTTGTATTTGGGACAAGACCAACGCCAAGCGTGGCTACC
>CAYPVF010000003.1:22765-23224 GCA_964414105.1 uncultured Eubacteriales bacterium | reverse complement strand
TAATTGAATTTCGGCGGGCAGATGAACTCATGCTTCGGAAGGTGACGCCGGGGCTTTGACACCCGAGGATACCACAGCGACTATGCCGGGGTGAAAGGCCCGGTTTAAGGAGGAAAACAAAGTGGCGATTTATTTAGGGAATCTAACTGTTGGGCAGTTAGAAAAAACACTGGGAATAGCGCTGGATAAGGAAGCTGCGGACTTTTTAAGCTCCACATGGCAAGCCAACGCCTCTTCCATACACAAAGACAAATGGCATTGTTTTGATATGCCTCTTTGCATTGCTTGCGGAAGCAAGGAAATGGCCGCTAAAGCTTATGAAATCCTGCGCCCTTATTCGGAGCAAATGAACGCCGTTATCTCAATACAGGTGTTCAATGACTAACTTCCAACGCGCCCTAACCGCCCTAGAGGTAGCACGCTGTCGCTTCGACAACGCCACGGGCCCCTACATCGACG
>CAYPVF010000003.1:16441-22755 GCA_964414105.1 uncultured Eubacteriales bacterium | reverse complement strand
ACGTGGCCGCCCTGGAACTGCGGGCGGCGGAGTTGCGGCTGTCGGCGGTGATAAGCGCGGCGAGGGCAGAGGCGAAAGAGAGGGGGTGCTAGACATGGGGCTGCTGGGGTTTCTTTTAGGCGTCATAGTGACTGCTGTAATGCTTCGGATACTCAGGCGTTGAGAAGGCGGCAGATTCTCAACGCGTCTACTTGGGATGAATATCGCGCAACGACCATGCCGGGGATTGAGGATTTTGGAATCTCTTATAACAGAAAGGAGTGACCCCAGGTGGAAAACACCAACATTAACGCCGAGTGCCTAGAGTCCGTGGAGCCCTTAGAGTCCGTCATGACGAAAGGTGAGGCCCTGATATCGGGGCTCAACCAGATAGATGAAGGTCTCAAAATGATTTCCGCCCTCGGTACCCGCCATGACTTGATAGCTACCATGGTTGGCTCAAAAGCTAGCGCCAAAAGGCTCCGGGACGTCATCAGCGGCAATAAGGTGCTGTATAACTTGGTTCTGAGTATGGTCAAGGCAAAAAATGGCCGTCTAGCAGGCGAAACAATTGACAAAGTAATTACAGATTTCCTTGATACCCTTTTCGATCTATCCAGCCCATACAAATAAAGATGAAATGGCCTGACAAGGATGACGCCTATGCCTACATACGATAGACAAATAACGGTACGCAGACCAGACCGCCCAGTGCTAGACCCTTGTTGCGGTGCGAGGAAGTTTTACGTCGATAAAGACGATCCTCGCGTATTGTTCTGCGACATTCGCCGACAGGACATCACGCAGTGCGATGGGCGGGTGCTTTCGGTTAATCCCGATCAGATCTCGGACTTCCGGGATATGCCGTTCGCGGACGAGTCCTTTTCTCTTGTGGTGTTCGACCCACCACATCTTCTACGAAGCGGCCCCAACTCCTGGATGTCACAGGCCTACGGGAAATTAGCGGATTCTTGGCAAAACGATCTGCAATTAGGTTTCTCAGAATGTTTCCGGGTGCTCAAGCCATACGGGACGCTTGTGTTCAAATGGTCGGATAGTGACATCCCACTAAGAAAGGTCCTAGCATTAACTCCCGAAAAACCCGTGGTCGCCGAGAAGTACGGGCGGAAGAAGCACTGGATCGTGTTCTTTAAGGCGGGTGATGACAAGCTTGACGCACGATAGACAAATAACCATATCAGCCGCCGGGAGCCGCAGGGCTACCCGGTGGCCCCCACAGACGCTCCTGTGGTCCGAGCTCGTGGACAGGTGCAAGACACCTACACGAAGCACCGAGACCTTAGCTGAGTATCTTCGGCTGCCCAAGACGAAGCAGGACGATCTTAAGGACGTAGGAGGCTTCGTGGGGGGTATGTTCAGCGGAGAGCGGCGGAAGGCCAACGCAGTAGCCGGCAGGGACGTTATAACCCTTGACCTCGACGCCATACCGGCACAGGGAACCCATGAGGCTTTGGCCAAGGTGGACGGCCTTGGGTGCGCCTACTGCGTCTACTCGACCCGCAAGCATCGGGATGAGGCCCCAAGGCTCAGGGTCCTTGTGCCTCTTGACCGTACTGCCACAGCCGATGAGTACGAGCCTCTGACCCGTAAACTGGCGGAGATTATAAACATCGCCTGGTGCGATCCTTCCACCTTCGAGGCGTCACGGCTCATGTACTGGCCGTCGTGCTCGGCGGACAGCAAATACGTTCACGTCTTCGCGGACAAGCCTTTCTTGTCGGTGGATGGCGTCTTGGGCCTCTACAGCGACTGGCGTAACGTTACAGAATGGCCGCAGGCGCCGGGCGTTCAACAAGCCCACCAGAGCCTTACGGCCAAGCAGGGTGACCCCACAAGTAAGACGGGTATCATCGGTGCCTTCTGCAAGACTTATGACGTCTACGGGGCTCTTGAGGCGTTTCTCCCGGGTGTGTACGAGCCATGCGCCGACATACCCGGGCGGTACACATACGTTGGAGGCTCCACCACCGGCGGGGCCATCGTGTACGATGACGGAGCGTTCCTCTACTCACACCATGCCACAGACCCCTGCGGAGGATTGCTGGTTAACTCATTCGACCTTGTTCGACTACATAAGTTCGGTAACAGGGATGATGACGCTAAGCCTGACACACCCGTAAACCGGCTGCCGTCGTACAAGGCCATGTGCGAACTGGCCATTGCCGACGAGGCCGTAACCACCAAACTCAACCAGGAGAGGTACGAGCAGGCCACAGCAGACTTTACGGCGGACGCTCCTGCCGCGCAAGAGACTGACTACTCTTGGGTCAGACAGTTTGAGATAAACCCCAACACAGGCAAACCTGACAAGACGCTTAAAAACGTCCAAGTTGTTTTAGAGCATGACCCGCTTATAAAGGACCGGATCTACTACGACTCTTTTGCCTCGTCCCTCATCGGGGAGGCGCCGCTTCCCTGGGGCAGTAGGCGAAAGGAAAAGGGACTTTTCAGCTGGAGCGACGAGGATGACGCAGGCCTTGAGGTCTACCTCAGTCATCTCCTTGGGCCCACGGCGGCCAAAATGATTGAGACGGCCCTGAAGGACTTCGCCGCGGCAAAGAAGCGTAACCCCGTGGCGGAGTATCTTCTCGGGCTCGAATGGGACGGGACGCCAAGGCTTGATACCCTTTTCATCGACTACCTGGGCGCCGAGGATTGTCTCTTTGTCCGCACAGTGACCCGCAAAGCCCTTACAGCCGCTGTGGCAAGGGCCGTGACCGACACAAAGGTCAAGTTCGACCACATGCTTGTCATAAGCGGGCCTCAGCGTATCGGGAAGAGCACCATACTTTCCAAGCTTGGCCGGGAATGGTTCTCTGACAGCGTCAAAACGTTTGAGGGCAAGGAGGCCGAGGAAATCATCCAAGGCAAATGGATCATCGAACTGGCAGAGCTCCAGGCGCTCAACAGGGCAGACGTTAACCGCGTCAAGCAGTTCCTGTCCAAAGAAGATGACCGTTACCGCCGGGCATACGGCAAATGGACGAAGGACTACGTAAGGCGCTGCGTGTTCTTTGGCACAACAAACGACTTGGAGTACCTTCGTGACACCACCGGCAATCGGAGATTCTGGCCCGTAAACGCCAAGGTCCAGACGCCAAGTAAAAACGTATTCAGGGATCTTGAAGATGAGATTGGTCAAGTATGGGCCGAAGCCGTCATACGTTGGAGGCTTGGCGAGACGTTGTACCTGTCTGAGGAGATGGAGGTCGAGGCTGACATGAGGCGGGAGGAGCACCTTGAGAGAGACCCTTTACAGGGCGTCATAGAAGCGTTCTTGGAGCAACAAGTACCGCTCGACTGGCAGCAGTGGGACTTCGAGAGACGGATGATGTTTTGGACCGGCGGGGCCCTGGGCATTAAGACGGCGCCGAGAGACAGAATCTGCGCGGCAGAGATATGGCGGGAGTGTATGAACGAAAGACGTGCCATGACCAAGTACGAAGCCCAAAGGATCAACAATATTCTGAGACTAGTGTCGGGTTGGGGAGAGGTCGGAATCCAACGATTCGGGGCTCACTACGGGCATCAAAGAGGTTTTATGCGGCGCCTTGCGGAGCCGCAGATGGCGGCAAAAGCACTCAAAAACGCGTTAACAATGTCCCCTAAAAGCGTTAACAAAGAAAACAGTATGTTAACAAATGTAAAAAATTAGGCGTTAACATTGTTAACAAAGAATTATCCGAATGTTAACGGTAAGAGCGGAAGGAAAACAGGTCTTGAGCTGGGGGTTAGAGATAGATGTTAACAATGTTAACAATGTTAACAAGGGGTCATGAATTATATGAAATATGGGGTATTAGGCTCATACCCGTATACACCTAATACGCCTAATACGCCATATTAAATAGTCTCTATACATGTATGTAAACTTTGTTAACAAGGCGTTGGAGGCGGGCATTGGAGGAGCGTATTTGAGGACGGCATTGGAGGAGCGTATTGGAGGACGGCATCGGAGGAGCGTATTGGAGGACGGCATGAAAACACAAGATTTGAGAGAGCGAGACATCGAGGCATATCTGAGGGACAGGGTCAGGACCCGGGGAGGTGTGGCGTATAAATTTACATCGCCCGGTAATGCGGGTGTGCCCGACCGGTTAGTTCTTTTGCCTAACGGCAGGGTTGTCTTCGTGGAGCTTAAAGCGCCGGGTAAGACATCGACACCGCTTCAGGTGAAGCAGCAAAGACGGATCGCAAATCTTGGCCATCGAGTGTGTGTTTTAGATAGCAAGGAAAAAGTGGACGGTTTGCTACAGGAGGTGACGCCCAAATGAAGTTCATGCCTTTTTCCTTCCAGCAGTACTGCATAGATCGTCTGATATCAGACAGTGCTGTTGGTCTGTTTTTAGACATGGGCTTGGGTTGAGGTAAAACCGCCATCGCCCTCACCGCCGTGCAAGATTTAAAGTTTAACCGGTTTCTGGTGAGGCGCTGTCTCGTCATCGCTCCTAAGCGAGTGGCTGAAAGAACCTGGAGCCGTGAGGCCCAAAAGTGGGATCACCTGAAACGGCTGCGGGTCGTCACCGTTCTGGGCAGTCGGGCCAAAAGGCTTGAGGCTTTGAATAAAAAGGCGGACGTTTATGTGATAAACCGAGAAAACGTCACTTGGCTTGTGGAACATTACAGAAATGATTGGCCTTTTGACATGGTGGTGGTGGACGAGTCTTCGAGTTTCAAAAACCACCAAGCAAAACGATTCAAAGCGTTAACTTGGGTGCGGCCGCACATCAAGCGGATTGCCTGCCTTACTGGCACACCTGCGCCGAATGGCCTTCTTGACCTTTGGGCCCAGATATATTTGCTGGACCAAGGCGAAAGGCTCGGCAAGCGTTTCGGCCAGTACCGTGAGAGATATTTTGAGCCGGATCAAAGAGACAGGGACCGGATTTTTTCTTGGGCCCTTAAGCCAGGCGACACGGAGCAGATTATTTGGGAGCGTATCTTCGATATCAGCATCAGCATGAAGGCCGAGGATTATCTGGATCTCCCGGATGTAACATCTGTTACAGTGCCGGTGGCCTTGGACGCCAAGGCCCAGGCGGCCTACGACAAGATGGAGCGGGAAATGCTTTTGGACGTTGATGACAAAACCATTGACGCCGGTAGCGCCGCGGTTCTCACCGGGAAACTCCTGCAACTATGTAACGGCGCCGTCTACGATGAAGCAAGACAGGTGGCCCAAGTTCACGACTGCAAAGTCGAGGCGTTCATGGAACTTGTTGAAGGCCTTAACGGCAAATCAGCGTTGGTGTTTTACAGCTATCAGCATGATTTAGCCAGGCTTCAACGCGCCTTAACTGGCGCCGGCTTGAAAGTAAGGCTACTTCAAGGTCCTGCGGATGAAGAAGACTGGAACAGCCGTAAAATCGATATTCTTCTGGCGCATCCGGCGTCATGCGCCTTCGGGTTAAATCTTCAGGACGGTGGTAACCAAGTCATCTGGTTCGGGCTTACCTGGTCATTGGAGCTATACCAGCAAGCCAACAAACGTCTACACCGGCAGGGTCAAAAGCAAAAAGTCATTGTGCACCATCTTGTGGTCGAAGGCGGCGCCGATGAAGACGTGATGACGGCTTTGGAGGAAAAAGGCAGTACACAAGACCGGTTACTGGAGGCCCTGAAGGTGAGAATCAAAGAGGCGAGGAGGAAAACGGTATGAGGTACGAGCCTGAACGTTTTAGCGAATTAGTTAAAGAGTTTGCCCAAGGAGAAAGTGTAATTTTGGCCCACAAAGGAAAAGAGTACACCGGTAACGAGGACAGGCTACAGAATTTTAGAGACGTGGCCAACTTCTTTGGGGACGAACCCGTGGTTATTACGCCTTCGATTGTGGCTTTGATATATCTCCTTAAGCACCTTCAGAGCATCAAGCTTACATTGACGCCCGACGAGACCCCAAAAAAGTGGTGTTGGACGACAGATAGTGGTTTTGAGGGGCTCAAGCAACGATTTGCTGACGCGAGAAACTATCTACTCCTTTTAGCCGCTTGCATTGACGAGACGGACGGCAAAGAAGGCGGCGGTGATGGCAGTGTACAGACTACGGCTTACTGATCACGGCAAAGCGCGTCTTTCGGAGCGCGTTGAGATACCCCGAAAAACACTTAACGAAATAAGCGGCAAGCTGTGGGCGAAGCAAAGGGTCGGTCTTCGTCCCGCAAAAGACTTGGCGGTGTACATAGACCTGGAGGACGGTTGCGTAGCAGTGGTGTACCCGAGCGTCTTAGGGGGTTGGGTGGTACGGACGGTACTGCCGGCGGCGGATGCGGAGGTAACCGACCTTGGCTGACTCAATGGGGGTGGAGACCATCAGG
>CAYPVF010000003.1:7909-16431 GCA_964414105.1 uncultured Eubacteriales bacterium | reverse complement strand
ATATGAACGACAGATCCTACGATACGTTGAAACAGAGTTGTATTCTTACCCTTGGATAAAAGCCGAAATAGGTGTTTTGAAACTTAACATCATTGACGCTGTTCCTGAGAAGGCTGTTGCGCGAAGCGAAGGTGTCGGGGACCCGACACTCGCCAAGACTATAAAGCTGCTTACATCGAAACGGCTTAAGCGATTAAGCGAGACGTATGAGGCGGTAGGACGGGTGCTGTCGGTCCTGTCACCTGAGCAACTGCGATTCGTCGAGATGAAATATTGGCAGCGTGAGTACACCGACTACGGCATTTGGCAAAGGTTGAACATATCAAAACGCACCCTTTACCGATGGCGGGATCAGATCTTGACAGCCATCGCAGCTGAAATGGGTCTTATGTAAGTTGGCACAAAGATGGCACTTTTGAGGGTATGAAACGTGATATGGTGATATCGATCCAAAATATCGAGCGTCCTTCGCGGGGCGCTTTATTATTTGCGGCTTGTCTGTCGGGGGGTGCGCGGCCTATGGCTGCCCAGCTATGGGGGGACATACCATGAGACGCTACAAGGACAAGCGCTGGGAGCGCAAACGTTTTGTGGTTCTTAAGCGCGATGAGTATCAGTGCCGGGAGTGCAAGAGATACGGCAAGACTGTGGCGGCCAACACTGTCCACCACGTATACCCGGCTGAAGACTATCCGCAATGGTGGCTGGCAACGTGGAATTTATTGAGCCTGTGTGCCGCGTGTCACGGCAAGATGCACGACAAGACGAGCGATAAACTGACCGAGCTTGGGCTTGAGTGGATGGAGAGAACTATCCCCCCTACCTTTGAGCTGGGGAAATAACACAGAGGGACCGGGGAGGGAGCGGTATTTCCAATAGCGCCGAGTTTTACGAAAGGGGGGTTAGGGGTGGCTTTGAAAATTGAGTATGTTGCTGTTGACAGCTTGGTGCCATACATTAACAACCCCAGGAAAAATGATAGAGCCGTTGACATAGTAGCAGGCAGTATAGCAGAGTTTGGTTTCAGGAACCCAATACTTGTCGATAAAGCAGGGGTTATTATCGCGGGGCACACCCGGCTGCTGGCAGCGAGGAAGGTCGGCCTTAAGACCGTGCCTGTTATCCGAGTGGAGGATCTGACTCCAGCGCAAGTTAAGGCCTATCGTATAGCGGATAATAAGACGGCGGAGTTTTCGGGCTGGGACCTAGGTATGCTAAAAGGCGAATTCCAGGAGCTGCAAGACTCCAATTTTGATTTGGAGTTAACCGCCTTTAGCCTTGGTGAAATTGAAGGCGTAATGGAGGGGCCCAAGGCCCTTGATATTGACGGCGACGCAATTGCCGACACCAATGATGGCGATACCAAGAAACAGACGTGTTTTTGCCCAAAATGCGGATTCGAGTTTGAGGTTCGCCAATGAAAATTTGCGCGTATGTGCTGGCGGAGCACGCCAAGCTAACCTACAAAGACGAAAGCTATAACAAAAGGCTGTACGCCGGTATGGCTATTGTCATTGATATACTGCGCCGGGCGGGCTACGAAGTAGATTTTGCGGGGTCTGCTACAGTCTATCGATACGATATTGTCCTTGTGTCTATCACAAGCGACTGTGATTGGTGGCCGTTTATCGCTGAACGTGTTAAATGGCAACGGGGCAATTACAAAGTCATCGTCGGCGGGCAAGGCGTGCTTAATGTCAGGCCATTTTTACAGTGGGTTGATTACTTTGTGCTCGGCCGCGCCGAAGGCGTTATTGACAAGTTGGTGGCGGGGCTCGGTGGAGCAAGTGGGGACTTGGGCCCTAGCGTAGTTGACAGTATGGCATTTAGTCCCGACGGTAAGTACAAGATTAACCAGGTTAGCGGCAGGTACCCCCACAAAATCACTCTTGAGAATGGCGAAAAATACGAGGAAGATATCATCGGCTGCAACCACCGTTGCCTATTTTGTGGCTATACATGGCACCGCAAAAACGTGTGTCAGGATATCTTTGCTTACAGCGGTTTATGGAACGGTGGCGTAGACAGGGAAAGGGCCATTATAGACATAGCCAACGGCGAGGAAGTAGATTTCGTTAAATTACGGACAACGGCCATTGATGGATTTAGCCAGCGATTGCGCTTTATGGCGAATAAAAAAATAACTCGTGACATGTTCCAAGACTTTTTGCGTCGGTTTGCCACCTGCGACAAACCACATCAACTCAAGCTATACAATATTATTGGGTATCCAACAGAAACAGAGGACGACTGGTGGGAGCTGGTGGATGACATTGGCTCCGTGGACGGTAGTTTGGCTAAGTCAGTCAAACAAACATGTATCCTCCTGCATAGCACACCTTTTAGAGCCATGCCCGCCACGCCGATGGCTTGTGAGCCTATGAGTTACCGAAATTACCGTAAGGAAGTTTCGAGGATTTTAGGCCGAGGATATAAAGGCAACATCTTTTATCAGGGCAATGCCATTTGGGCCGTGGAAAGCATGGGGACTGAAAGCCTGCCCACGGTAATACAATCCGCGATCGTCTGGAGGGGCACGGAAAACGACGCCGACAACATTGCAAAAATAGCTTTATCCCGGAAATTTAGGCAGGCAAATATGGCCGTCAAGCAGGTAACTCTTGAGCGGTATTTTGATGTCGGCAAGTTATTTGGGCCTTTCACAGCGCGAGACTTGCCAACCAGATATTTACGGACGTACGCGCAGGTTGAGAGGATGTGGCGAGATGGATGAGCAGAGGTATCGGCGGGATATCGTCCGGAAAATGAAGGTGCTTGGTGTGTATAACAAGAGCTTTGACCATGCCATAAAGGTGTTGGCTAAAATATTGCGGGACTACGACGCGACAACGGATAAGTTTAACGCCACGGGCGGAAACATTGTTGTTAGCCACACCAATAAAAACGGGTCCACTAACCTAGTGAAAAATCCGTTTTATCTTGCTATTGAAAAACAGCGTGATGACATAATCGCATATTCCAGGGAGTTAGGCCTGACTCCGGCGGGGCTGAAGCGTATTAACAGCGAGGGGCCGCGTCCCGCGGTACAGAGTACTTTGGATAAGGTCTTATCGGATCTTGCCAAAGGCGGATAACTATAGACTTGTCCTGGAGTATGCGAACGGTATTGTCGACGGCCGCAAAATTGCGTGTATAGAAACCATCCAGATGTGTCAGAGGTTTTTGAGAGACTTAAAAAACCCCGCGTATGAATTTAGCACCCGCGATCCTGAATTTGTGGTTCAGCTTATCGAAAAAACCTTAGTCCACGAAAAAGGGGAAGACATGCTCGGGCGGCCTGTGCGTGGGCGGCCCTTTTTACTGGAGCCCTGGCAGAAATTCATAGTTTATAACCTTTTAGGTTTTAAGCACGCAGGCACCCTGTTAAGGCGGTTCAAAGAAGCTTTCATCATGATTGCCCGAAAGAACGGTAAGACCCCTTTTGTGGCTGCTCTCGCCTGGGCCTTGGGGCTTCTTGAAAGGTTATCCGGTGCCGAAATCGTTGTGGTTGGGAACCTGCTTAAGCAAGCAATAGAGAGTTTTGACTTCTTGTTCTACAACATAAAGGCAATGGGCGAAGCGGGTAATTTCCGAATCTTGAACAACAACCAAGAACACAGCATATCCGGGGAACTGGGTAAAGGATTTTTGAGGATTGAGACCATAGCCGGCAACAGTGATCGCATGGACGGCCTTAACACACTCATTCAAATCTTGGACGAGCTGCACCTTTACCGAAGCGCCAAGCAATACAACACAATCAGAGATTCCGGGAAAGCGTATAGAAACAGTCTTTGCATCGGGATTACCACCGGCGGGGACAACACAAACTCCTTTTGCTACAGAAGAAAAAAGTATTGCCAGAAGATACTTGATGGAACTGTTGAGGACGAGCAGTATTTTGTGTTTATCGCGAAAGCGGACGCGGACCCGGATACAGGGGAAGTTGACTACACAAACCCTAAAGAACACGAAAAAGCGAATCCGAATTACGGTGTATCAGTAAGGGCTCAAGAGCTGATGAACGCTGCCCTCCAGGCCCAGAATGACCCGCAGCAAAGAAAAGACTTCTTAGCCAAGTCGCTAAACATCTATACGTCGGCCATGAAGGCCTATTTTAATCTTGATGAGTTCAAGGCGTCTGATCGTAAGTACACCTGGACACTGGATGAGCTGGCTAAGCTCCCCGTCGAATGGTATGGCGGCGCTGACTTGGCTAAACTGCACGACCTTTGCGGAACGGCTCTTTACGGGACTTATGAAGATGTGGATATCGCTATAACTCACGGCTTCTTCCCGGTTGTGACGGCGCACCTTAAGGCGGATGAGGATAATATCCCTCTTTTCGGCTGGCAGGATGACGGATGGCTTACCATGACCAATTCTCCTGTGACAGATCACCAGGAGATCGTGAAATGGTTTGTTGCCATGCGAAATATGGGTTTCAAAATTAAGCAGGTGGGCTTTGACCGTAAGTTTGGGCGGGAATTTTTCCTGGAGATGCAAAGACAGCGCTTCCGGATAGAAGACACACCTCAGCTTTATCACCTTAAAAGCGAAGGGTTCCGCCGGATTGAATCAAAGGCCAAGGCAGGTAACTTTTGCTACCTTCACTCGACAGCTTATGAATATTGCTTATCGAACGTTAGAGCCATAGAGCAGGTGGATGACGCGGTGAAATACGAAAAAATCATGCCGGAAAACAGGATTGACCTTTTTGATGCGTCTGTTTTTGCTTGCATGCAGATGCTGAAAAACCTTGCCAAAAGCAGTTCGGCTGAAAAGTGGCTCAAAGGTGGTGAGCGTAAGTGAATCTGTTCCAGCGGGTAAAGGCTGCTTGGCGCGCACGAGGAGAACCGACTACCCCCAATCAGCGGATGGCTCGATGGCTTCTCGATCAGGGTGAAGTCCTCAAGGATTTTGGTGTCCCTGGCTATTTACGGCTATCTGATAACCCCGAAGTCAAAATGGCGGTGCATCGCATAGCAGATCTCATCTCGTCTATGACGATCCACCTTATGCAAAACACCGAAGACGGGGATATTCGGGTTAAAGACGGGCTGTCCCGCAAAATTGACATTAGCCCATATTCGCTGATGACGCGCAAAACATGGATGTATCACATTGTTAGCGCAATGCTTCTGTCGGGTGATGGAAATTGCGTCGTATACCCCAAAACTAAGGACGGGTTGATCGATGAACTCATTCCTCTGCCGCCGGCGCAGATAGATTTTGAGCCGTCCAGGGACGGTTACATCGTCAAGTACGGCCAAAAAGAATACGCGCACAATGAGGTCCTGCACTTCATCGTGAATCCCGATTCCAGCCAACCGTGGAGAGGCCGGGGTTACCGGGTCGTGCTGAAGGATATCGCGACTAACCTTCGGCAAGCCACAGCCACCAAGAAAAGCTTCATGAGCGGCAAATACATGCCCAACCTGGTTGTGAAAGTCGATGCTCTTACGACGGAACTGACAAGCGAAGAGGGACGTAAGGAAGTCCGCAAAATGTATCTTGACTCTGCTGAAGCCGGGGTGCCCTGGATCGTTCCTGCTGATCTTATCGACGTCCAGCAGGTCAAGCCTTTATCGCTTAAGGACATCGCCATCAACGAGGCTGTGGAGTTGGACAAGCGTACGGTGGCGGGGATCTTCGGAGTGCCAGCGTTTCTCCTCGGTGTAGGCGTGTTTAACAAAGACGAGTATAACGCCTTTATAAACTCGACTATCCTCCCTATCGCCAAGGGCATCGAGCAAGAGTTAACTAGGAAACTGCTTTACAGCCCGGATCTGTATTTCAAGTTTAATCCTCGAAGCCTTTACGCCTATGACATTAAAGACCTGTCGACTGTCTACACGGGCCTTTATGTCCGGGGAATCTGCACAGGCAACGAGGTCAGGGACGTCTTGGGCATGAGCCCAAGAAAGGGGTTGTCGGATTTGGTTATCCTGGAAAATTACATTCCTTTAGACAAGATTGGCGACCAACTGAAACTTTTACAGGGTGGTGGTGAGGCGTGAGAGATAAAAAACAGATAAGAACTATATTCTCGGAGCTTAAGGTTCGGGCGGAGCCGGACCAAGAGCGGTGTATTGAGGGCTATTTCGCGGTTTTCAACAAAGTGACAGAGCTCTGGCCGGGGGCCTTTGAGGAAATTGCTCCGGAAGCTTTTGACGGTACGCTTTTGGACGACATCAGAGCTCTTGTCAATCACGATACGACTTTGGTCCTGGGCCGCACAAAGGCAAAAACACTCGAGCTTAAAACTGACAGTGTGGGCCTTTGGGGCAGCATCAAGATAAATCCCAATGATACAGACGCCGTGAACCTTTACGAGCGCGTGTCCCGGGGCGATGTGGACCAGTGTTCCTTTGGCTTTGATATTTTGAGAGAAGAAGTCGATTGGCGCGAGGATGGTACGGTCAAATGGACTTTGAAAGAAATAAAACTCTACGAAGTTTCGCCCTGCACTTTCCCCGCGTATGAGCAAACAGGGATTCAGGCCCGCAAAAGTCAAGTCGAGGAGCACAGGCAGCGCCTTTTTGAAGCCAGGAAAAATAGTCTTAGGGAGAGGTTAAAATGCTTAGACAATTGATGCTTGCTAAGCGGCTTGAGCAGCGCAAGATCGCGCTCGACAAGCTGTTGAAGCGGGAAACTGATCTACAGGCTGAGGTCGGGAAGTTGGCGGCCGCTCTTGAGGAAGCTGCCGGGGACAAAGAACTTGACGTTGTCGAGGCTGAAATCACTAAACTTAGCGACACTCAGGCGGAGCTTGCGAACGAAAAGCATAGTTTGGAAATTGAGATTGCGAAAATTGAAGAGGAGCTCAAAAGTATTCAGGCCAACGCGCCTGGTGTACCTGCGAGGTCCAAAGGGGGTAGCACCGTGGGCAAAGAATTGCGTGACAGGCTAGCGCTTTATGTGCGGACCAAAGGCCGCGTATTGCGCGAGACGCCTGTAGAGGGCGAAGACGGAATTGAAGGTTTCAAAGTGGTTGACGGCGGCGTGCTTGTTCCCGAAGAAATTTTATCCGCCGAGGAATTCAAGCGCGATGTCGTAGACTTGGCCAAGTACGTCAGAGTAGTAAAGGTTAATCGAGGATCGGGCAAGATTCCCGTTATCAAAAAGTCTGGCAGTGTTATGTACACCGTGGACGAGCTTGAGGAAAATCCGGAACTGGCCAAGCCCGAGATCGACGACATCGCTTATGACATCGAGACTTATCGGGGCTACATCCCTGTGTCTCAGGAAGTCATAGACGACGCCGATTATGACATCATTGGGCTTGTCCGGGATGAGATTGCCGATCAGGAACTCAACACTCGTAACACGGCTATTGCTGACGTACTAAAAGACGCTTCTGCCAAAACTGCTACAGGGCTCGACGGCTTGAAGGCTGTCCTAAACGTAGAGCTTAAGAGAGTTTACAACGCTAAGCTCTTTGTTTCGGCGTCTCTTTACAACGAGCTTGATACCGTGAAGGACAGGAACGGTCGCTACCTGCTTCAGGACAGCATTACTTCCCCCTCCGGAAAATCTTTTGCTGGCCGTGAAGTAATCGTCCTCGATGATGATCTTATCGGCGAGGAGAAAGGCGACCTTGTTGCCTTCATCGGTGACGCCAGGGAGTATGTTGCCCTGTTTGACCGCAAAAGGGCAAGCGTCAAGTGGATCGACAATAATATCTACGGTGAGCTATTGGCCAGTTTTGTTCGTTTCGATGTCGGCGTGGTTGATGAAGACGCAGGTTTTTATGTTACCTATGAACCCGAGGGAGAAGAAGAGGATACCGGCGACGGGGGAAACTAGTACAGGCGTTAAGCTTACCCGCTCCTGAGATGCCCGCTATAGACTTCATGACAAAAGCTGAATTAGTTGATTTTGCTATGGGGCAGGGCATCTTAGGGCTTAATGCCCGAATGTTAAAGGCGGATATAATCGCCGCCATAAGGGAGGCGATTTGATGCATGGAAGAATGGCACTAAAGCTTGTGAAGGCAAGACTGGGGCTTACTTCCTCTGTTCGGGACGTATATCTTACTTCAATCATCAGCGGCGTCATAAGCGAGCTTGAGAATGAAGAGGGGTTGGCGCTTAATTGCGCCAACCCCAATCATTTGATGCTTGTTGTAGACTTCGCGACGTGGCGTTATGAAAGCCGGGGCGAATCAGGGCCCATGCCCGAGCATTTGAGGTATCGCATCAGGAAGGCTTTTCTTAAGGCGCATACAGGGGGCGCTCCTGATGACATATGATCACGAGATTGTTTTACTGCGAGAGACCACCGTTGATGACGGCATGGGTGGTAGAAAACCCGGTGTCACTCGGAGGACACCTATTTTAGCGCAAGTTAAGTCGGTATCGAGGAATGAATACTACCAGGCGCATGAGGCGGGTCTTAGGCCGGAGATAGTTTTCGTAGTCCACGACTGCGAATATCACGGGCAAAGCGCGATCGAACACCAGGGCAAAAGATACCGGGTTATCAGGACGTATCAAGGGAACATGGCCAGACAGGGTCAA
>CAYPVF010000003.1:271-7899 GCA_964414105.1 uncultured Eubacteriales bacterium | reverse complement strand
CAAAGGCTCAGTTTTGATGAGATGGAGCTTGTTTGCGAGGAGTGGTCCAGATGAAGTTGCCTTTAGCTGCCTTGCAAACGGCTTTGTATTCGGCTTTGGCGGATATATCCTGCCCTGTTTATGACCAGGTACCCGAGAAAGCGTCGTACCCCTATGTGACACTTGGCGAGGATACGAATCTTGATTGGTCCACCAAGAATACACGAGGACATGAAACTACTCACACACTGCATGTGTGGTCTGAATACGAAGGCATGGACGAAGTGAAAAGCATCATGGATGAGGTGGCGCGGGCCATAACGGGCGCACCTCTCATCCTCGGCGACTTTGCGGTTGCTTCGGCCAAGCTGGAGTTTAGCACGGCCATGCGGGATCCAGACGGCAAAACACGCCACGGGGTCCTGCGTTTCCGGTTTTTAATTGAGGAGGTATAGCTATGTCCAAAACTACTGTAATGGGCGTTGATTTTTTGGTTTATGTCGGCAGCAGTGCAAACCCCATAGCAGGCCAGTCGGACGCCACACTCACGCGTACAATCGAGACGGCAGATATTACTAGCAAAGACTCTGCCGGCTGGGGCGAGGTTGCAGGCGTCAAAAGAACGTGGTCAATCACTTTTGATTCTTTGCTCATAAGCGACGATGCGGGTTTGGCCGCGTTGGATACTGCGTACGCTAACATGGCCGCAGTCGATGTTGAAATGAAAACAAGCGATGGCCCTGAATATTCCGGTTCAGCGGTCCTTACCAATTTGGCTATAAGCGCCCCTCACGGCGGTCCTGCGACGGCTTCGGGCACTTTGACTGGTACAGGGGCTTTAACCGCCGGGGGTGCCTAGATGCGCTCTGTGTACGTAACTTTTGGCGATAAAGAGAAGCAACTGCGCTATGACTTTAACGCTATGGCTGATCTCGAGGAGAAGGTTGGGCATAACGCCGCCCTGCTGCTATTTCCGGACAATACAGGGTTCCGTTCCCTGCGGTATCTGTACTGGGCCGGGCTTAAGTGGCGGGATCGTGGGATAACCCTACAACGGGTCGGTAAGTTGCTGGAGGGTAAGCTTGACGAAGGCATGACATTAAACGAGTTGTACGACCCTGTGCTTGAGGCGCTTCAATCGGCGGGTCTGCTGCAATCTAGAGGTGGGTCTGATGACGCCACAGAGGATGCAGACGAAGAAGCAGATGAGGACGATGGCTTAGAAGGAAAAAACCCATAGGTCTGGTGGACTGGAAAGCCATAAAGCAGCTTGCTTTTGGTGATCTTAAGCTCCACCCTGCTGAGTTTTGGGCCCTTACTCAGTCTGACCTATCGGATCTTGTGGAAGGGCTTATTTACAGAATGCAAAAAGAACAACGTTCACTAACAAGGCAGATTCCGGTTACTAAAAAGCACAGTCGGAAACCAAAAACGCGAGAAGAAGCCAAGGCGATGTTCGAGAAACTCAAGGGCCGTTTTAGCTAGCGGCCCTTTCTTATTGGGGGCGGGGTGTTGTTTAAGTTAAAAGGTATGCAAGAGCTAATAAAGGCGCTTGAGGCAAAGGGCACCGCCACTGACAAGATATCCGAGGCGGCGGTTATGGCCGGGGCCGAGGTCATCCGTTCTGCCATAGCAAGAAGGGCGCCCAGGGATCCGCAAACCAAGGAGCACATGGCCGATAATATTGTCATTTCAGAATTCAACCCTAAAACAAAAAGCGTTGACATAGGCGCGGAGCAAAGGTTCTACTATGCCCGTTTTGTCGAATTTGGGACTTCCAAAATGAAAAAATCCCACGCTTTTGCGTTTCCGGCTTTTGAAGAATCGAAAGCCGAGGCCCTTGAAACCATGGCGAATATTATACGCAAAGAGATTGAGAGGTGAGACGAATGTCCGGAGAGGTTGGCAGTCTAAGAGCGGAATTGGGACTTGAAAATGCTCAGTTTAAGCAAGCGATCCAAGACGTAAACAGGCAGCTTCGCGTCGCCGAGTCTGAGTTTAAGATGGTCTCCACCTCAGCTACGGGGTTTGGCAACACGACGGACAAGTTAAGGGCCACTGCTGACAATCTCACCAAAAGATTAGAGCTCCAAAAAGAAAAAGTTGAGACTCTTAGACGGCAGTATGAGCAAAGCGTGGCCGCCAAAGGCGCGGATGCCAAAGAAACACAAAATCTTGAGGTGAGGCTTAACAAAGCTTCCGCGCAGATGAACCGCCTTGAGGGCGACTTAATAAAAACCAACGCTGAAATAACCAAGCAAACTGATAGTTGGGAACAGCTCAAAGTCAAGCTTGACAAGGCGTCAGAGTCTTTTGGCAATATCGGTAAGAAGCTTACGGATGTGGGCAAGAACCTGTCCTTAAAAGTCACGGGACTTATTGTGGCAGCGGGTACAGCGGCTCTTAAAATGGCGTCGGATTTCGAGAACGGTATGGCGAAGGTAAGCACCTTGGCCGACGAGTCCCAGATATCCATGCAAAACCTTAAAAAAGGTGTCATTGACATATCCAACGAATCCGGGATTGCTGCTACTGAGATATCCGGCGCCGTTTATGACTCCCTCTCGGCGGGGGTTGAGACAGGCAAGGCACTTGATTTTGTGAGGGCTAATGTAAGTCTTACCAAAGCAGGATTTACCTCCATGGGTACAGCTATTGACGCCACGAGCACGATCCTTAACGCCTACGGCAAGAACGCCTACGACGTTACTAAAATTGGCGACATTCTTGTGAAGACCCAAGACGAGGGCAAAATCACTGTTGATGAATTAGCGTCAAGTATTGGCCGGGTTATACCCACAGCATCTTCCCTAGGCGTAAACATCGATCAACTAGGCGCGTCTTACGCGATCATGACCGCAAAAGGCCAAAACGCCAAAATCGCTACCACGAACCTCAACTCTATGCTTGGCGAGATGGGCAAAACCGGCAGTAAAACAGACAAGGCCCTGCGTGAAATGACAGGCAAATCGTTTAAGCAGCTAATTGAGGACGGGGCTTCAGTTGGAGATGTTTTGGGGATTCTTAGCCAAGGTGCCGAGCATCTTGGTCTATCCTTATCCGACATGTTTGGCTCTACCACAGCGGGGAGTGCAGCCTTAACACTTTTGTCTGACGGAGTAGGCGCCTTTAACGAAAAAGTAGACGTCATGAACAATTCCACCGGCACCATGGCCGAAAACGTGGAAAAGCTTTTAACCCCGTCGGAAAAGATGTCCATAGCATTCAACAAGATTAAAAATGCGGGGATTGAGCTTGGTGCAATGCTTGTGCCGATGCTCGAAAAAGTATCCGAAAAAGTGCAAAAAGCAGCGGACTGGCTCGGTGATATGGACGACAAGACACGCCGCACGGTCATAACTGTGGGTGCTTTAGTTGCGGGTATTGGACCCGCTATTTTGGTAGTCGGCAAGTTATCGTCTGCCGTGGGCGACGGGATAAAAACCTTCAAGAATATCGGCTCGGCTATTAAGAACGCGGGAGGCATTATCGCGTGGATTAAGAGCCCCGTGGGGCTAGCGATTACGGCGGCGGCCGCCTTGGTAACAGCCGGAGTTCTGCTCTACAAGAATTGGGACAAGATCTCGCGTTGGCTTGCGGATTCTTGGAATACGCTTAAAGAAAAGTTCTACGGCGTGGTGGGAACCATCATGGACGTGGCGGGCCCCCTCACGAAACTTCTACCCAAAGCATGGCACGAAGCCTATGAGGAGTTACGCCGCACGGTCGAGCAGAAGCGCCTTGATAACATTTACGCCAAAGAGATGCGGGCCATCGAGGCAGAGGTCTCGACCATGACCGAAGAAGTCTTGGCGTCAAGCAATCTCATGGCGTCAGGTGTTGAGGATGCGATGTTGTCTGTACCATATACCATAGACGATGCGGCCCTTTCTTTTGATAACCTGGGGGCGTCCGCTCAAAAGGCAGCAAAAGAAGTTTCCAAGGCTGCCAAAGAAATCGGAGGAGAGGTGTCCAACAATCTTTCTATACAGCAGCAAGCGGATATGCGGGCGATACAGATGCAACTGGATAGAGGCGGCGCCTTTGTAGGCGGAGCCGATAAATTGTTGGAAGCTCTTAGGCGTGCGGCCGGTGACTATGATTCAACAGTGAGTGAAGTAGCTAGATCCAGAAATGTCGATCTTAGTGTGGCGGACTCGATGGTAACGTCGGAGTTACTTCGGATGTACCAGGAAGGTGCAATTAGGCCGGTACAGATTACTGAGACTATCAACATTTATGGTAATGCAGATCGCCAAGACGTCACGCGGGCCACGGATGAAGCTCATCTCAAGCTTGTTCAGCGGCTGCAGTTGTCAGCGCCGGGGGTGATCGGGTGAAATATGGCGGCGTAAAGATTTATCCTCAGCTTGGCACACTTATATACAAGGATTCAAAAGAAGTTGTCTTTTTGGATTATCCCCGGCTTAACAAATCCGAGGCACAGCTTATGAGACTGCTACCAACAAAACTTATGTGCGTCTTGAAAATCACCACCCAAGAGCATCTGATAGCCTTGAAACAGATGGATAGAACCAATGCAGAACATGATCTACACATCGACAAGTACGGCATTGAGGCCCACTACTATAAAAGGGTTATCCTCGACTTGGGTGAGGAACAGCAGGTGCCGGACGCACCGGGCGGTCTAATTCTAGTGCCAGCTACTTTTACAGCGTTGGATCCGTATCTCTACGACACCTCTACGAATGAGGTGGTGTACTGATGGCCAAGGTCAGCACTACGGGTTTCATAAGTGTCCGGGACAAAGGCAAGTCAGTTATTGATATTAAAGGCACTCGCCTGGAGTCTGCTCGCGTGCGGTGGCGCGGCAAAGAACGGGTTTATAACGTCTTTGGATCTTCCGCGGGTGAGTGGCAGTGCCCCGCTCCGGCTCCTGGTGGGTTCCCGATCAGTACTAGCGTGCAAGCACAGGTTACGTTTACGACGACGCCTGGCGTGGTGGTGCGGGCGGAGCATTGGCTACATTTGCCTTGGGGTAGTATTAAAACCTCCGAGGCGGAATTTCTTGGTTCACATACGTTCTATGGAGGCGATGTCACCAACAGTCTGTATCCTGGCGGCACCTGTATGCACACCTTGAGCATCCTGCAAGGCTCGGGCCAGGCGAGCAATGTCAGTATTGCCGCGTACGGTATTGGACAGATACACGAGCAGACAGGCGCACCGTCGGTAACGGTGACTGGGCAGACTATCAACGGCCCCGCCAGCTTGAACGATGGTGTTGTTTCAAACTGGTACAACTTCCCCGGGGCGGCTCTCGGCCAAAACGAGTTGGCGCACAGCATAGGCGGGTCGGCTCAAGCCGATATCGAAGTAGAATACACAGCCCAGCCCTTGCCGAAAGCTCCCGAACGTTATGGCCCTGAGCATCTCGCTGTCATTGACAACCGGACTCCGCCATTTGAAATGACGTTGCTGGTCGACGCGGAATCAGATACAACAGCCTACTGGCCGAAGCTGACGCTATCCAGATACCCTACCATGCTTGAACCAATCGTGTACGATGCGGCCCAGTCGCGCACGGGCTGGGAGTGCCTAAGCGGCTCCATGTGGGTGGCATTACCAGTTGGCGGTGTCGCACCTGGCACTAGGGTCAGATTTGTCCCGGCGGTCAACCTGTCTGTAGGTAACTGGTTTTGGACGGCGCTGGCTAAAGACAACTGGGGCTGGGGTGTCGAGACAGGAATTTGGCTGGCCAGGCTTGTGCTGTCGGTCGATGCTCTTGAGGGCTACGCACTCGCCATTGAGGGTGTTGACTATCCCTGCACGGATCTAGAGGTGACGCTGACGTGCAACGGGAAAATTGGGACTATACGCTTTGCCGTCAACAACTTCACGCAAGACGGGATTCGCAACAACGAGAGGATCAACTACGGCGACACAGTTGACGTTAGCGTCTACGACGACACCGGCACAGAATCACAATACCGCGGGCGAGTCTGGCAAAAGACACCTGGTGATACAACGCTCGAAATAGTGGCCAGTCTCGGAGATAAAGTGCTTGCGGACAGGTTGCTGAGCCAGGACTATGCATACCAAGATGTCGGACTAACTTTGGCGCAAGCTGTAGCCGCAAGCTGCGCTCCGATACTGGCCGCAGGCATCCCAAACCCCGCTGGCGTCACGGCAGCACTCCCGATGAAAGGCAAGCAGGTGTTGGAGATGTGCCGCGAGCTTATGCGGGTGTGGGGTTTCAGGTTCTGGGTACAGACAGAGGCGACCGACTGGGTCATGTATCTGGTGGACCCCGCCACGATGTCCCAGCAGGGAGTTCTTGTAAGGTACGGTGATGGGCATGCCGGGTAGTCTAGTAAAGAGGTTTCAGGGGCAAGCGGACTGGCAACAAGGCATCCTTCAGGGGCTCACCATTACGGCCGGGGGTGGATTGACGCCCACAGGGGATTTCACGAAGCAATGGTCGAATGCCACAGATTGGAATAGCGGAACCCACGACGGCACGGCAGTCAACGCTGACGGGTCCTTGGGGATTGCCGGGCAGTCGATGCTCGAGGGCAACAATCTGGGGGCAAACGGTATCCTACAGTATGGCACGGGCCGGAATTATAATGCTCAAACGCTCGTGGTGCAGAGGATACGCGCCCGAGGCAGGCTTACATCTGTCACCGTCCAAAAGGTACATGCATACTACACACTCTACGCCGCTTGGTGGCAGATGTCCGTATATAAAGCGGATCTGACATTGTTGGCCACGTTGACGGGCTGGGAGTCGCCCCCAAACACAAGCGCCCAAGCATTCACGGCGCCATGCAACATTGACCTAACGGACGATGTGTATATCGCTTTTGCTATTCGGGCCCCGAACGCCGATGTGGAACCAAGCATTGAAATCTGGAAAGGGACAGATTATCCGCCTGGAGTTACGGAGCCAATGAAATTTCGGACGTATAGCGGTACCGGCAGTTGGAGCAATTGGATTGAAAAAGATGGTCCAGCGGCGGTAAAGTACACGGTCGAGGCCCCTGGGTTGGGGGTCAAGACATGGACGTCCGGCCCGGTCACGCATAGCATAGTAACTCCTGAATCTTCGTGGGTAAAAGTGGTTTGCGATCTGCCGCCTGGAACTATGGCTGCTTTTGAGGTGCGTAGTAGCGTTGACGGGGTCACATGGGGGCCGTGGGAAAAGGTCGCCTTCACCGGTGGGCCCATAGGGCAGGCGATTAAAGCCAAGGTCCAGGTTAGATTGACTTTGGAGACAACGAGTAGAGACAGTCCGCCTAAAGTCACAGGTTTGTGGTTGTCCATAGGGCCTAGACACAGGTGGGATGCCCCCTCGATAGACGTTTCCACTTGCGGGGATAGCCTGCTCACCGTACTAGGACCTAGTGCACTTAGAGTGGTACATCCTGGCTTAATCCCCAGGGATGGCGCGGTTCTCAATTTTGGGCTTGACATAACAAAAACGGGGCCGGAAACCCAAGAACTCAAGTTTTTGGAAGTGTACGACGCCGCGGTCCTGCAGATGCTTGATGACCCAAACGCTAGCATGCGCCCGCCGGAGGTCACTGACGTTATCTGTTACGTTGAAGACTCAGAGCCGCTCATCGTGGTTACCGCGAGTTTGCCCGAGGTCCCCGCGGACAAAAAAGTAGAGGTCCGTATCTCGG
>CAYPVF010000003.1:0-261 GCA_964414105.1 uncultured Eubacteriales bacterium | reverse complement strand
AACCAGTCTTACGCCCAGTCTTACGCCGAAGCCTATCTCGCCGTCCACGGTGTCGAGAAGCGCTCGCTTGCATGCCGGGTACCGCTTTGCACGCGAATCGGATTTGGTGAACTTGTCGCTATCGCTTACGCCCCCTGGGGACACTCAATTGCTGACCCTTGGCAGGCAATGGTGCAAGAGATTACGCATCATCCTTTAGCTAGCCCCCCGTACACGGAATTGAAATTGATACAGCCCGTCTTCCGGCACATTTGCGATCCA
>CAYPVF010000002.1:33611-38402 GCA_964414105.1 uncultured Eubacteriales bacterium | reverse complement strand
CACCCATTCACGAAGAAAGTGCGCATACCCGGGATTCTGCGCATTGCAGTGCCCAGGGCTTCGGCTGTGTTCTGCCCTTTTATCTCACGTTTCCAGGACATGTAGAAAGAAGTGGAGTTGACGAAGTTGCGATCCCAATCCTTTATGCCCAGCATGGGGAACACTTCGCCGCAAAGAATCGACTGGAAGTGGGGGTCGAATTTACCTTGTGACGGGTCGTCGCGCACTCCCCAGTTTTCTTCCTCTATAAGAGGCTCGTACAAAGGCCTGGTGAGCCTGCCGTCTAGGCGCGCCACTGTGCGGCCTTTTTGGCGAATAACCTCACGGCGGTATTCCACCTCATCCACAGCCAAAGCGCGCTTTTCCAGATACTCGCGGGAAACGCCTGTGTAGTAAATCACTTTTTTGATGATTTCTTCCCTTGCCTCAGGCGCAAGCGATTCGCCCTTGTACAAGGCCACCAAATATTCGTTGTCGGCAAATTCCTTGGCTTCGGCCACAAATTCTTCGACGGTTTGGTCGGAAGGTTTGTGATGATACCAGTTCACTGCGGCCAACGTGGGAAACGCCAAAACGGCCGTGTGATATGTGGGCATGGCGGCTCTGTGGAACTGCCCCACGGAAACCGTGTTGCCGATCATGATTATGCCGTCAAAGGGCACGCTGAACGCCCGGTCGGAAGCGCCTAGGGAACCTCTCCCTGCCACAATGCTGGCCCTGGTGCAGCCGTAGCTCTCGCCTACCATGTACTTGGGGCTTTCCCACCTGTTGTAACGCGCAAGCCAAGCCTGGATAAAGGTAAGGATTGCCTCGGCGTCGGCTTCTACTCCCAAGAACATGTCTTTCTTGGATTGATCCAAAAGCCTTCCGAAGCCGGTTCCCACAGGGTCTATCAACACCAGGTCGGCAATGTCCAAAAGGCATTGATCGTTGTCGCAAAACTCGTAGGGCGGAAGCGGGGTGTTGTCGTCATCTATGTCCGCGGGATATTTGATTCTCATGGTGCTCAGAAAGCCCACGTGGACCATCATGGAAGAGGTGCCGGGCCCACCGTTGAAACCAAACAAAACCGGCCTTGTCTTGGGATCTTCCACGTCGGAACGGAAGTACGAGTAGGAGAAAATCGAAGCGATAGCCTTGCCTTCGTCATCGTAAAATACGTTGTCCTCTGAAACGGTATGGTACGGAATTTCAGTACCATGCAAAGTGATGTTACCCTTCCCCGTAAAGCGGGAAGGCGTGAAAACATCGGTTCTTAACACAAACGGTCCCTCCTTGGTCACTTATTGATGTTGGCATTGCGTATTACTTCCACAGAAGGGAGTAAAATCCCTATGCGCTATTTCAGATAATACAGAACATAGAAACGCGGCCCGCCTAAGCTTCGGGGGACCGCGTCTACTGTCAATTTGCCTCTACAGGGGCGGAACTTTTGCCCTACTTTGTGGGGTTTCCGCCTTTGATGAACGTATATATGTCGTCGGTTACAGCTTGGATGTTGTCTTCACCCAGGTAGGCCATGTGCCCGGCCGGATACCCTTTTAGGAAGGTGCGGTCTAGCGGCAGATCTTCGTGGTCAAGCAGATAATAGATGATACCTGTTTGCGTGGCCAAGTCATACCAACCGTTTATGAAGAACGTGCGCATGTTGGGCACCCGCCGCATGGCAGCGGCCAAACTCTTGGAAGTGTTCTGCCCTTTTATGTCGTTATTCCAGGGCCGCACCGCCGCCGAGTTTACGAAGTTGCGATCCCAATCCTTTATGCCCAGCATGGGGAACACTTCGCCGCACAGAATTGACTGGAAATGCGGGTCATACTTGCCTTGTGAGCAGTCGTCCCACGCGCCGCGCCTCTGCTCTTCCATAAACGGCTCGTAGTGCGGACGAGTGATTCTTCCGTCCAGGCGCGCCACCGAGCGGCCTTGTTCCCGGATGACCTCAGAACGGAACTCTCCATCCTCTACTACCAAACCTCGGCGCTCAAGGTATTCCCTTGAAACGCCCGTGTAATACATGACTTTCTGGATGACGTGTTCCCTAGCTTCGCCTTCCAAAGTATTGCCTTGGTAAAGGGCCAAGAGGTACTCGGTATCGGCGAACTTTTTGGCTTCGGCGGCAAATTCGTCCACCGTTTGCTCTGACGGACGATTGTGATACCAGTGAATGGCAGCCAAAGTGGGAAACGCCAGCACAGCCGGATATATGGGGGCCTTATCCCAGAAATGCTTTTGCACAACAACGCTGTTGCCTATCATGACTATGCCGTCAAAGGGTACGCTGAACGCCCTGTCGGAAGCGCCCAAGGAACCCCTGCCTGCTACAGTGGCCGCCCTTGTGCAACCGTAGCTTTCCCCCACCAAATATTTGGGGCTTTGCCAGCGATTATACCGCGCAAGCCACGCCTGAATGAAAGTGAGGATGGATTCGGCGTCGGGCTCAATTCCCCAGAACATATCCTTCTTAGTTTCATCCAACAAACGGCCAAAACCCGTGCCTACCGGGTCAATCAGCACCAAGTCGGCGATATCCAAGAGGCACTGGGGGTTATCGACGAACTCGTAAGGCGGAAGCGGCGTTCCTTCGTGGTCGATGTCCTCATTATATTTGATGCGTTTGGTGCTCAAAAAACCTACGTGGACCATCATGGACGAAGTGCCGGGGCCTCCATTGAAGCCGAAAATCACGGGCCTGGCTTTTAGGTCGTCTACGTCGGATCTGAAATACGAATACGAGAATATTGACCCGATGGCTTTGCCTTCGTCGTCATAAAATACTGTATCTTCGCTGACTGTGTTGTACGGTACCTGGGCACCGCGCAAAGTGATGGTTCCTTTCCCCGTGAAACGGGACGGAGTGAACACATCGGTTCTTAGCACAGATTATCCCTCCTGAACTGGTCGAAAGCTATTTTTGTTTCTATTTAGTAGGGTTGCCGCCCTTAATGAAAGTGTACATGTCGTCGGTGACGGCTTTTATGTTATCTTCACCCAAATACGCCATGTGCCCGGCTGTATAGCCTTTTACGAATGTGCGGTCTTTGGGTATATCCGAGTGATCCAACGTGTAGTACAAAATGCCGATTTGGGTGCAGATGTCGTACCAGCCGTTTACGAAGAATGTACGCATGTTGGGTATTCTCCGCATGGCCGTTGCCAGGCTGTCGGACGTGTTCTGCCCTTTGATATCGTTATTCCAGGGACCCACGCGGGCCGAGTTCACGAAGTTGCGATCCCAATCCTTGATTCCCAGCATGGGGAACACTTCACCGCAAAGTATCGACTGGAAGTGAGGGTCGTATTTGCCCTGGGACGGGTCGTCCCAAGCGCCCGTGGTTTGCTCGTCCAAGAAGGGTTTGTGGTGCGGCCTGGTGATTCTTCCATCCAGGCGCGCCACCGAGCGGCCTTTTTGGCGGATGACCTCAGCGCGGAATTCCACATCGTCCACTGCCAGCCCGCGCCTTTCCAGATACTCCCTTGAGACACCAGTGTAATAGATGACTTTCTCGATGATCTTTTCCCGGGCCTCGCCTTTGAGGCTGTTACCTTGGTACAGGGCCAAAAGGTACTCGGTATCGGCGAAGCCTTTGGCTTCGGCTACGAATTCCTCCACGGTTTGATCCGAAGGCTTGTTGTGGTACCAATGGGTTGCCGCCAAAGTGGGGAACGCCAAGACGGCGGAATACACAGGCGCGGAGTCACGGAAATGTTTGCCCACTGTAACAGTGTTGCCGATCATGATGATTCCGTCAAAAGGCACGCTGAACGCTCTGTTGGACGCGCCCAAAGAACCCCTGCCCGCCACGGTGCTGGCTCTTGTGCAGCCGTAGCTCTCGCCCACCATGTACTTGGGGCTTTCCCAGCGGTTGTACCGAGCCAACCAAGCCTGGATGAATGTGAGAATGGATTCGGCGTCGGGCTCGATTCCCCAGAACATTTCCTTCTTGGACATGTCCAAAAGTCGCCCGAAACCGGTTCCCACAGGGTCGATCAAAACCAGGTCGCATATATCCAGCAGGCACTGCTCGTTGTCTACGAACTCGTAAGGGGGAAGCGGGGTTCCCTCATAGTCGATGTCTTCGTTATATTTGATGCGTTTTGTGCTCAAAAAGCCCACATGCACCATCATGGATGAGGTACCCGGGCCTCCGTTAAAACCGAAAAGCACGGGCCTGGACTTGGGATCTTCCACATCGGAGCGGAAATATGAGTAAGAGAAAATTGACGCGATGGCTTTTCCTTCGTCATCGTAAAACACGTTATCTTCGCTGACGGTGTGGTAGGGAACATTGACACCGCGCAGGGTAATGCTGCCCTTCCCTGTAAAACGAGAAGGGGTAAATATGTCGGTTCTTAACACAGACCATCCCTCCCGGATGAAAAAGGCGCGACCCGCGCCGGTTTTGCGCAGGCCGCTTTGTTCGCGATTTTACTTTGTGGGGTCGCCACCCTTAATGAAAGTGTACATGTCGTCGGTCACGGCTCTTATGTTGTCTTCGCCCAAATACGCCATGTGTCCGGCTGTGTAGCCTTTTACAAATGTGCGGTCTTTGGGTATATCTGAATGATCCAACGTGTAGTACAGGATACCGATTTGGGTGCAAATGTCGTACCACCCGTTTACGAAGAATGTGCGCATGTTGGGTATTCTGCGCATGGCAGTGGCAAGGCTGTCCGACGTGTTCTGCCCTTTGATTTCGTTATTCCACGGCCTTACCCGGGCTGAGTTCACAAAGTTGCGGTCCCAATCCTTGATTCCCAGCATGGGGAACACTTCGCCGCAAAGTATCGACT
>CAYPVF010000002.1:26493-33601 GCA_964414105.1 uncultured Eubacteriales bacterium | reverse complement strand
TGCCCTGGGACGGGTCGTCCCAAGCACCCGTGGTTTGCTCGTCCATGAAGGGTTTGTGGTGCGGCCTTGTGATTCGGCCATCGAGGCGCGCCACCGAGCGGCCTTTTTGGCGGATGACTTCGGCACGGAATTCCGTATCGTCGACGGCCAGCCCTCGCCTTTCCAGATACTCTTTGGAAACACCCGTGTAATAGATGACTTTCTCGATGATTTTCTCCCTGGCCTCACCCTTGAGGCTGTTACCTTGGTACAGGGCCAGCAAGTACTCGGTGTCGGCGAATTCTTTGGCTTCGGCCACGAATTCTTCCACGGTTTGGTCCGAAGGCTTGTTGTGGTACCAATGGGTTGCCGCCAAAGTGGGGAACGCCAAGATACCAGGGTACACAGGCGGGCTGTCCCAGAAGTGGGTGCCCACCGTAACCGTGTTACCGATCATGATGATTCCGTCAAAAGGCACGCTGAATGCCCTGTCGGACGCGCCCAGGGAGCCCCTGCCCGCCACGGTGCTGGCCCTTGTGCAACCGTAGCTCTCGCCCACCATATATTTGGGGCTTTGCCAGCGGTTATAACGGGCCAACCAAGCCTGGATGAAGGTAAGGATGGATTCGGCGTCGGGTTCTATTCCCCAGAACATTTCCTTCTTGGATTCGTCCAGAAGCCTGCCGAAACCGGTGCCTACCGGGTCAATCAAAACCAAGTCGCATATATCAAGCAGGCACTGCTCGTTATCTACGAACTCGTATGGGGGAAGAGGTGTTCCATCGGCATCGATGTCATCATTGTATTTGATACGTTTTGTACTCAAAAAGCCCACATGCACCATCATGGACGAGGTACCCGGGCCCCCGTTGAACCCGAAAAGCACGGGACGGGATTTGGGGTCTTTTACATCGGAACGGAAATATGAATACGAGAAAATTGATGCTATGGCCTTGCCTTCGTCATCGTAGAACACGTTGTCTTCGCTGACGGTGTGGTACGGTACATTGACACCGCGCAACGTGATATTGCCTTCTCCCGTGAAACGAGAAGGAGTAAAAACATCGGTCCTTAGCACAGGCGGTCCCTCCTAAAATTTTGGTAAGCGAACTATTGGCTTTGTGTTTTAATTCCACAGGCGGCGGCAAAATTCCTACATTTAATATGTGATTGTCGCCGGATATGGTTATTCGCCATAATTCCCTAGCCGCGGGCTAAATCGCGGCCTAATCGTGAGCTAATCGTCGGGCTGAATCCAGGACTAAGCTTTTGACAAGGGATATTCTTTGGGCGGCTCCTTCCTTAAAAGATGTCTCACAAAATAGTCCCACCTTTTGCGTATAATGTACGGATGAATTCCGTAGGCATGGGGCGCGTTGGGCAAAACCAGATAATCGAAATCTTTGTTGGCCTTTATGAGGGCGTCCACGAGCTGGAGGCTGGAGGCGGGCGGCACGTTTTCGTCCATATCCCCGTGCATTATGAGAAGTTTCCCTTTTAGGTTCTTTGCCAGGTGCGGGTTGGACTGCTCCTCGTAATGCGGACCGATTTCCCCCATGTACCGCTCGTTCCACGCGGCTTTATCCGTGCGGTGATCGTGGTTTCCCGCCCAAGATACCGCCACCTTGTAGAAGTCGGGTTTGGCTAGGATTGCCCTGGTAGACGCGTAGCCGCCTGCCGAACCACCATATATGCCCACCCTGGTGAGATCCATGTACGGGTATTTTCGGGACAGTTTTCTAAATGCCGCGATGTGGTCGTCCAAACCGGCGTCACCCAAGTTTCTGTAAGCGAAATCTTGGAAAGCCTTCGACCTGTACGCCATGCCTAGTCCATCGACGGTTACGACTATGAAACCCAGCTCAGCCAGGGATTGGTCGTACCAGAATCTGCTAGACCCGGCGCCGTGCCCGAAAGCTTTTGGGGTGCGGATGGTCTGAGGGCCGGAGTAGTTGGCTTCTATCACGGGATAGGATTTGTTGGGGTCGAAATTGGACGGCCGTACTACCATTCCGTAGATATCGGTTACGCCGTCCCGCGCTTTGACACAAAAAGTCTCCGGTGGCTGCCATCCTATCTGTAACAGCAGAGAGATGTCGGCTTGACCCAATTTCGAAACGAATCCCCCACAAGAATTTCTGAGTACATGCACTGGCGGAAGGTCTACCCTTGAATAACTATCCACGAAATAGGAGCCTGTGGGCGAAAAGGCGGTTTCGTGTTCGGCGTTCTCGGGGGTAAGAAGGCGCAAGCCGCTGCCATCTAGGTGCGCCGAATATAAGTGACGGAGGTAGGGGTCGCGCCCGGGTTCTTTTCCGCCGGCTTCAAAGTATACTTTGTTCTCGCTGGTATCCACGTGCTTTAGGCCCCTAACCACCCAAGGGCCCGATGTTACTTGGTTTATGAGTTTGCCGCTAAGCCCGTCATACCTATAAATGTGAGCCCAGTTGTCTCTTTGGGATACCCACAAGATTTCTTTGGCGTCGCCCGCAACGGCTATGTGGAATTGATCCCCGGTGGGGGGCGCTGTATCTTCAAACAGGCATTTGCTTTCGCCCGTTTCCGGGTTTACCATGTGGAGCTTGGCGGATCTATACATCCTGGTTGCTTCAACGAAGTAAACCCGTAGGTAGGGTTTCGTCGCCCAATACACCCAGGTACGCATCCCCGCGTAGTAAATGTCCATCATGGGGCTGGTTTGGGCGCGGATGATCTTTTTGTCTTGGACGTCGATTATCACGGCGCTGACTAGCGGGACGTTTTCGTCGCCGGGCTGAGCGTATGGGTATTTATGCAAAAGGGGCCGTTTGCTGCCGTCCAATGGGACCGATTGAACGAGGTAGCACTCCCCCACTTTTCTGTTGTCCAGTTGAAAGGTGAGGAATTTGCGCGAATCCGGCGACCAATGGATTGTGGGTTTGCCCCAGATGGCTTTGGCCGATTGGGGAATTAGCCCCGCGGTGGCCAAGGGGGATGTGGCGGGCTTGCCGTAGCCGAATTTTTCTTCTCCATCGGCTGTGAGCTGGATTTCTTCCCCTGTGTCTACAACCCTTACGAAGACGTTGTGGTCCCGGATAAAAGCAGCGTATTTCTTGTCGGGGGACAAAACTTCTTCCGGGTTTTCGCGGAGGTTTTCGTGACGGGCGGCGGTGTCATCCTGGTTTTTGGTGATTTCGTAAGTTTCCAAATTACAAATCCATTCTGTGGAATGGGCCTTGAACAATAACTTCTGTCCATCGTCACGATACTCTATTGTGTCGAATGGCAATTTGTCGTGGCCGCACGCCACACCTGAAACTTGGCTGAGTTGCGCCGCCAACCGTTGGTGGTCGAAAGCATCGGCGATGTTACCCGTCTTTGCATCGACCAAAACAAACTTATTTCCCGCCGACGTGTGCCATGGGTACCAAAACCGGTCGCCCCCGTAAATCCAATGTGGTTTAATTTCGGTGCCATACAAAATCTTTTCAACGTTGGCGGGCAGGAATTGTTCAGCCCGAACGTAATCCAAGTAAGTGTCAGTGTTCGTGTCCGTATTTTCGTTGGCTTGTATTCCCATTTAGTTCAGTCCTTTCCCTTCTCCAAGGCCTTTGGGAGAATTTCCTCACCCTTTTATTCAACGCCGCGGAACATAATTCCCCTGCAAACAGGACTACTGACCAGTTCGGCCAGTACTATCGGTAGGTGGCGGACCTGTAGGTTACTTGGGGGTCCAAGACAACTGGTTTGTGGGTTTTCGGGGTACGAGTTCTAGGTATGGGTCCCGCGGGGACCCATGGCGGCGGACCTTTGGGCCTGTGAGGACCCGAGCTGCGATTCCTTTGGGTCCGTGAGGGACATTGGCCGGTGGAATAGGGGGATGTGGGCCCCGGGGGACCCATGGCGGCGGACCTTTGTGCCTGGGAGGACCCAATCCACGATTCCTTTGGGTCCGTGAGGGACATTGATCGACGGAATCGAAGGATTGGTACCCCAGAGGAACAATGGAGGCACACCTTTGTACCGCCTGCCACAAATGTAGGAAGGATGTTCCCCAAGCGGTGAGGAATACCCTTAAGTATCGTAAATCCAACGGTGTTTTTGACCTTTCCAGCCACCCAAGTAGAGCAGAGCAAAGAGAGGAGAGTAACTACACACAATGAGCAAGTATTCAACTGAACCAGGTAAGAAATACAAACGTGTAGTAATTCGCGACGCTATGGTAGTAAGCGGCCGCGGAACCCCGCCTGAAGGACCAATGGATATCGTAATCGAAGGCAACAAGATTGTAAACATGATGAGTTCGGATCCGGTCTTTTTGTCAAGAATGGGCCCGGGGTTTGAAAGGCCCACAGGCGATTGCATCCTGGAGGCCAAAGGGATGTACGTTATCCCCGGCCTTGTGGAGATGCACGTTCACGTGCCTTTCGACGAAAACAAAGTAGGACCCGAAACTTGGCGTTACATGTACAAACTGCTTTTGGGGCACGGTATCACTTCGGCCCGCACCTGTGGCTTTGACGGCGAAGCAGAACTTTTCAAACATCGCGACCTTGCTAACAATGCGTCAACTCAGCCCATTCCCAGGTTAACTGTGTTACAGGGTTTGCCTTGGGGCCAAACATTGACAGCAGACACCGCACGAGACGTAATCAAGAAAATCCACGACGGCGGCGCAGACGGAATCAAACTCATTAACCCCCAGTATGAGCCGTTTTTCGCCATATGCGACGAAGTGAAAAAACTCAACATGCGGGGCGGCGTGGGGATACACCTTTCGCTTTCCAGCGAACTCGACGCCATTGACGCTGCCAACGCGGGCGTAACCACCATTGAACATACTTACGGAATTCCCGAGGCAGCCTTACCCGGCGTCCAGAATTGGCCCACAACCTATAACGAGTCTGACGAGCTGCAACGGTTCAGACAATCGGCCTACAACTGGATAGAAGCAGACAATTACCCGGACAAAGTAGTCGAAGTGTTGGAACTCATGATCAAAAACGGAGTCGCGTGGAGCCCCACATACGCCACTTACGAGGTTAACCGCGACCTCGGGCGCGGACAAAGGTGCCCGTACTCTGAAAAATACGCGTCGCCGCAGCTGTACAACTTCTGGACACCCCAGGCCGGCGTGCACGCGTCCTTCCACTTCGATTGGAAAACATCCGACGAAATCGCGTGGAAGAAGAAGTATCAAATCTGGATGAAATATGTGAAACTGTTCCACGACATGGGCGGCGTAGTTACCGCGGGTGCCGACGCAGGGTTCCAATATACCCTCTACGGTGTGTCAATGATTCGTGAGCTGGAGCTTCTGCAGGAAACCGGCTTGCACCCGTTGGATGTAGTCAAAGCCGCCACCACCATAGGAAACAAGGTCTTGGGTGTGCCGCAATTGGAAGGCGGAGTTAGAAAGGGCTACCTGGCTGACTTGGCTGTGGTCGAAGGAAACCCGCTTGATAACTTCAAGGTCATGTACGGCGGCGGAAGAGATGTTTTCTCGGAGGACCGTCTTACCAAGACACGCAAAGGCGGAGTCAAGTGGACCATTCGTGACGGCGTAGTATTCGACGCCCAGGAACTCCTTAGCGACGTCGAGCAATACGTCAAAGACGAAAAAGCTGTTTGGAACAAATAATATAGACATAACCCAGTGCATTTGATTTGTGGACAAAATCGCCCTGCCGTTTGTGCGGGGCGGTTTTTTACTGAAGGATGATCTAATCACCGCGGGGAATACACCCAATGAAACCACGTTTTTACAGCGATGTGATTCCTATTGGCTAGAAAGAAAGGAGAGTCAAAACAAAATGGCGGTAAATTTGTTGGAAGACTGCTCAAAAGAAACCGGACAAAAGTATAAGCGGCTGGTAATTCGAGACGCCACTATTGTAAACGGCCGAGGAACCCCTCCCGAAGGGCCGTTGGATATAGTAATAGAAGACGACAAAATCGTAGACATAGTTAAATCAGACCCCATTGCCATGGCCAGAATGGGATCCGAATTCCAAAGGCCTGACGGCGATTATGTGCTTGACGCCAAAGGGATGTACGTAATCCCCGGCCTCATAGACATGCACGCCCACGTGCCCCTTGACGATGTGAGGGTAGGCCCGGGCAGTTGGCGCTACATGTACAAACTTCTTTTGGGACACGGGGTCACCACCGCGCGTACCTGCGGTTTCGGCGGCGAAGAACGGCTTTTCGAACACCGGGCTTTGGCCAACAACCGCTCCACCGAAGCCATCCCGCGGCTTGTAGTCTTGCAGGGTCTACCGCGGAATCGGTTTTTATCTCAAAGCGAAGCTAGGGACCTGGTAAAACAGATGAACGACGACGGCGCCGATGGGGTCAAGCTGATCGAACCTCAGTACGAATCGTTCGCAGCTGTGTGCGATGAGGCCAGAAAGCTCGGGATGAAGGGCGGCACTGCTGTGCACCTTTCCCTTTGCAGCGAGCTGGATGCGGTTCACGCCTCAAACGCAGGCGTAACCACCATCGAACACACCTACGGCATCCCCGAAGCCGCTATCCCGGGGGTGCAAAACTTCCCTCTGGATTATAACGAAATGGACGAATTGGCCCGATTCCGACAATCGGCGTACAACTGGATAGAAGCGGATAATTACCCGGACAGGGTGCTGGACGTGCTGGATCTCATGATACGAAACGGCACCGTCTGGAATCCCACTTATGTGGTTTATGAAGCCAACCGAGACCTGGAACGCAGCCAGCAGTCGATTTACACCAAGAAATACGCTTCACCGCAGCTATACGGCTTTTGGACACCGCAGCCCGGGGTCCACGCTTCCTTCCACTTTGACTGGAGCACAGCGGACGAGGTGGCGTGGAAGAAGAAGTATAAGATTTGGATGAAGTACGTAAAAACATTCTTCGATAGGGGCGGCATCGTCACCGCCGGTTCAGACGCGGGTTCGCTGTACGCCCTATACGGCGTCACCATGGTGAGGGAATTGGAGCTTATGCAGGAAACAGGTTTTCACCCGCTCGATGCCTTAAAGATTGCCACCACAAATGCCGCGAAAGTGCTGGGACTTACGCACCTTGAGGGTGGTGTACGGCCGGGTCATTCCGCCGACTTGGCAGTTGTGGAGGGGAACCCGGTGAAGAATTTCAAAGTGATGTA
>CAYPVF010000002.1:10704-26483 GCA_964414105.1 uncultured Eubacteriales bacterium | reverse complement strand
CCACCAAGACCCGAAAAGGCGGAGTCAAGTGGACCATTCGCGGCGGGGTAGTTTTCAATGCTCAGAAACTCCTTAGAGATGTCGAGCAATACGTCAAAAACGAAAAAACTGTTAGGGCAAAATAGGCTAAGCACCAGCTTAAAGGGCTGCCATCGGCGCGTTTACTTTTGATGGATGGCGGCCTTTTTCATCTTACCCGAGCCCTCAGAATTTGGTAATATCAGTTTGAGCGGTTGGATATTATTTGAATGTAAGGGCAGGCGAGGGAAAGTGCCTCAGAAAATCACCTTTACCCGAAACTACAGCGATCTTAGCACCAACAAGGGGTTTCAGTTTGAGTTCTTTTGCGACCGGTGCGGTACAGGTTACAGGACGCGTTTCAAACCGTTTGCCATAGGCAACGTTGCCTCTGCCTTAGATGCGACCGGAGGGTTTTTCGGCGGTATTCTATCCAGGACTGCCGGGCTTGCGGAAAAAGCTCGCTCAGCTTCTTGGCAAAAAGCACACGACGACGCCTTCGTGGAGGCGGCTAACGAGCTTCGGCCCGATTTCGTTCAATGCCCGCGTTGCTCGGCCTGGGTGTGCAAGGAACGCTGCTGGAACAATACCAGAGGCCTGTGTAAGAACTGTGCCCCCGACATGAGTGTGGAAATGGCGGCGGCGCAGGCGTCCCGAACTGTGGAAGAGCTTTGGGCCCACTCCCAGGTAGCCGAGGAAGACCGCACGATGCTCAAAACTGAGAGTTGGCGACAGGGGGTTCGCGCCACTTGCCCCGGTTGCGGCGCCCCAATCGACAAATCAGCTAAATTTTGCTCGGCCTGCGGAACCAAGCTTGTACAAACCGCTCATTGTCCCCAGTGCGGGGCCAAATTGACCGAAGGGGCCAAGTTCTGCGGCAGCTGTGGCGCGCAAATCGGAGATTCAAAGGGTTAACGTGGGTTCAAGAAAGGAAACTGCCCCGTCGCGTCAGGCGGGGCAGTACACTGTTGACCTCTAGACCTCTTGTTCCATGAAATCCCGCAAGAACGTGACCACGCGGTTCAGCGATTCCTCTATGACCTCCTTGCCCAGCTCAGCGGTGGACAAAGTGGCGTCTCCCAAGGCGCCGTTTTCCGTGTTTTCCTCCCAGAACCGCCCTATTTCTATGGGCAACTTGCCGTAGACATCCTTGATTTCCTCACGGATTGTACCTTTCTCAGCCCTGTCGAATTTCATTGCCGGCGGGTACAGGTACAAAACTTGGGACATTTCGCTTTCGCAAGCATGCCCCGTGATGGGCGATGTAATCCGCTCTTTTATGAAGTCTATGACCACAGTAGTGGGCGAAGCTACCGCCGCTCTCACCCCGAGTTCCTGGCGCAATCTGTTCATAACCAGGGTGAGAGTGGGCCTATTTCCGCCGTGTCCGTTTACAAACAAGAACCTGCGTATGCCGTGCTGGTACAAGGAAGTGGCGATATCCATAAGCACCGACATATAGGTTTCAGCGCTATAGGTCAGTGTGCCGGGAAAATGCATGTGGTGCGGGGATACCCCTATTTGTACACAAGGCGCCACCAACGCGTGTGGATACACCCTTTCTGCCAAAAGCAAGGAATATTCCCTGGCGCGAGCGGTATCCACTTCAAAAGTACCGTGAGGGCCGTGCTGCTCAATCGAGCCCGTGGGGATAATGGCCACCTTTATGCTGGGCAGTGCAGCTTTCACCTCAGGCCATGTCATCTCCAGCAAATACAGCCTTTTGTCCGGTACGGGCGCAGGCTTCGCCGATATGGGAAGCCCTTTCGTGCTTGTCATTTGACGCAACAACGTGTTCTTCACTGTATAAACATCCTCCGATTTTGTTATTTACCGCCCTTTGCCCTACTCAAGAAGGAATAAACGGTATCCAGTCCCTAAATACCAAGAACAACCTGCCGATTAGTAAAGACACCCTACCCATAATTCCGGCTCCAAAGGCGGCGCCCAAAGTCACCATTATGACCCATTTTCCGCTTTCGACCCCCACCTTCAAAACGGGGTTTGGTTTCACAGTGAATATGAAGTAACACAAGATGGCAGCCACACCCAGTACCACGATAATGTTGTTAATCGAGTTAAGCGGGATAACTGTGGAGCGGATTTGCGCGACAAACTGCTCAACCACAGCCGTACGCAGCGCTAGTGCCCCGCCGATGCCCACGATGACTGCCACAGGGAGGCGGCGCAACCACCCCAGGGATTTGTTGATGTATGGCATAAAGAGGCAGAACCCCAGGGCCGCGGGTATCAAAACCGATATCTGGCCTTTGGTGGTGAGGGGTCCCCACACCTTATTGACCACGTTGGTGTAACCCATGACTACCGTATATCCCGCCGCCACGCCCACATACAGATGTTCAACTGCTTTGTATAATTCGTTTTCCTTAAAAAGATACGAAAAACCAATGATGGTCAAGATCGATGAAACCCAAATCACAGGGTCCATAGTCACTGTTGTCCTCCCCCTTTCTTGCCGGTATTTTTCGTGGCCAGATACGAGATGTTCGCGAACACTATGAACAAGATGATGAGTAGGTGGCCCATGCTTTGCGCGTCCATGCTAGCTACACCTTGACCCGGGCTTTTCATTAGCATCTCGTACTCGGCCCCTCCCCGAAGCCCGACCAAAATCCCTGCAAGCTGGCCCGCGTTCACATAAGGCTCGGCCTGAGGGGCGATGGTGTTTATGAGGCCGCCGACTATAGGAACATGGTATTGTGTGACTTGCCGGACATACATGTCTGAGTTTTGGGTGGAAAAGAAAACGTACATAGTTACGTCGGCTGCGCCGTTAACGTCCTTTAGAAGCGGCAGAGCTGAAGTAGAATTGTTACGAAAATCAGTAGGATACGACTTTTTTAAGTCCCCGCAGTAAGCCGCTATGGCGTTTTCTCCGCCTGCCAAATAACCCAAATTCACAAAATCAACGCCGTATTCCTTCCCCGCTTCCTCATAAGGGGCCACAAGCCTTTCGGTTATCATGGGACCTTCGGTTTGGACAGCGGTAAAAATTATCTTCACGCCTTTGTCGAACAGGTGCTTCAAAATAGCCACCGTTTGCGGTTCCACGTCGGCGGCGCCGGAAATTGAATAGCCAATTTCCATCATGATGACGTCATTTTCTTTGAGGCTGTCCAAAACCTCAAAAGATTTGGTCGTGTGCTTGCTCACGTTAATAGGTAACCCGATAGGACTCCTAAGGGGCCACAAAAGCACTACTATTAGAAGGAAGTAAATCACCCGCGAATCGATGCTTCCCAGTTTTTGTAGGGTATTCATTCATATCCCCCCTACTCAAGCCCGCTGCCCATATGGGAGCGGTCAATTCCTGACAAAATCCGAAGCCCCGCGCCTACGGTTCCAACGGCGGTGCTTATGAGAATACCTCTGGAACCTGCCAAATTGACAACACTGGTTATCCAGTTGGCCATAACAGGGAATCCTCCCCAGATTCGTTCGCCTATGGGAGCGTTCCCAAGCATGAGTATTACGCCTGCCACCAAAAGCGCCAAAGCCTGTAGATTCTTTGCCCTAAACGCCCTATAAGAAGCAGAGGCCAAGTGAAAAGCGGTCATGGCGTAAAACACTGCCGCCAAAGGAGTAAACATTGAGTCGAAGATGAATTTGAAAACCGCCGACTGCTGCCCGGCGAATATACCGGACAAAGCTGTCGCCAAAAGCGCTGTTATGAGAATTGCGCTGTGGACACTTTGCCTATCTTTTTTGGCTATCCTCTCACCGTGGATACGCAACAGGTTTATGGCCGCCAAAGCTAAGGCGAAGGCGGACACTATCAAACCCCAGTCCTGGATTTCGGCCGCGGGTTGTTTGATGGCCGGGATTTTCAAAAAATAATCAGCCAACAAAATGACACCCACTACACCTGACACCCAGATGGGAAGGTTTCTTTTCAACTCGCTCCCCCCTAGCGTTTCAAAAGGTCGATAACAACGTCGCTTCCTGCCGTTTTCAGAATGGCCCCCAAAAGCAGTACCGCGATTGCCAGTATTTTGACGTAGTCCTGCCCCGCGATAGAACCGATAAGATTTGGTTCATTGGAAATGAACGCGCCCGCCGCCAAAAATTCTTCACCTATCATGGTGTAGTCGCACGCGGCCATGAAAAACGGAATTTGGAAGTAGTTGGTGGTGCCAGAAATCGACATGGAATTGGTGGCCGCTGTGGCTTCCGCGATAACTATGGCTTCTGCGGCAAAATACCCAGTTAGAAAAGCGGTGGCCGGCTTTTCGCGCTGAACCAGCCCGACGCTAGCCGCCGTGTAGGCAAATTGAACTTCAGACGTAAAATATACGTTGGCTAAATCAAATTCGTCGGGACGTCCTTCCGCAACATAGGCGTTGCGCAGAATTTCTATGGCCAAAGCATACGTGTTGGCGTGGCCCACAGTAGTAACAAGCCTTGTGTTATACCGGGCCGCCAACCTTCCAACGTGGGATAATAGGTTCAAACCTGCCAAGGTAGGCGGCGCTGTTGTGCCTGCTACGTCGGCGTACCCGGGGCTGTAGAATATGGGTTGGCCCATCTCTGTAGCGCGTCCCACGGCTTCCTCCACAGCCTGCAAGCCCGGGATAGGGCGAATTTCGATAGGAGTTTTCCTAGCGCGCCTTAAACCCAGCAAAATGAATATCATCGCCAAAACTACTACGATGAAACCGCCAAGCTTTCCATCAGCGAACATGAATCGTAGTCCCCCCTTTGGAACTGAAAGAATAGGCCAAAAATGCCGGCTTGCATCACCTCCAGAAGGGAAAACGCGCAGCCTGCCTTGCTCACCGCTTTTCAAACTGGGTTTGTGCGAAGAATGAATTCGTTGATTATTAGGGTTATTCAGATTTCTACCGAACGAAGCTCCAATCCTTCCTCGAAAAATGTGACTTTTCGGCTGTTTATCGTTCATAATGGCGGCAACCATGTGTCGCGGGAATGGTGTTGTTCTAATGTATAGTCACTGAGGTGCAAGAACATGCAACGTGCCGATGCGAGGTGTTTTATGTTAATAGGATTCTGGTGCGGCACCGGGTTGACCAAGAATAAGCCTCACCCGGCGCCGTCTGTACACAAAAGACTTAATTCAGCAGAAACCGCAGTTCAACCTTGAAAAGATCTCCGTCGATTCTCACATCAAATGTGCCGCCCAAGGCTTCGGTGAAGCTTTTGGCGATGGACAGCCCTATGCCCGACCCTTCAGTACTCCTGGAACTATCGCCTCTTGTGAACCGCTCGAGTATTTCGCTCTCATCAAAATTCATCTCGTAATTGGCGGTGTTTTTCACTGTAACGACGGCCCATGAACTGGCGGTTTCCAAATCCACAAACACCCTGGAACCTTGCAGCGAATATTTAAGGGTGTTGGATATCAGATTTTGAAATACCCTGTGAAGCTTTCTGCCGTCACTCACCACGAAAACGGGGTCAGAAGGTAACGAAACCTTAAACACCAACCCAGTGGCCGCTATGCGTTCTTCCATATCAGCGAGGGCTTGCTCAATCAAGCGCCTGAGATCAAGCGTCTCAAGTTCCACCGAAACGTTGCCGCTTGTGGCTTTGGCCAGCTCAAACAGATCTTCGATTAGGTTTTTGAGCCTGTCGGTTTTTTGGGCCAACACTTCCACGTACCCGCTTGCTGTAGGCGAAAGATCCGGCTGTTTTTGCAGGAGCTCCACATAACTCACAATCGACGTCAAAGGTGTTTTCAGGTCATGAGATACGTTTGTCACCAAATCCACTTTCATGCGTTCGGATTTTAGTTTTTGACTGACAGCCAGGCCCATACCCTGTTGGATGGAATTGAGGTTTTGGGCGGCCGGGTAAATATCGGCGCTTTCGTCTACCTTTAGTTTTGTTTCCATATCACCGCTTTTTACACGCTCTATTTGATCCATAAGACCGCCCAAATCCGACACTGTGCGTTGGTACCTGCGCAGATAACGGAAGATGAGGTACAACCCCAACGCGGTAATAAGAAGTGCCGCGAAAAACCATAAGATGCCGCCTCCTTGGGACGTGAACAAAACAAAGCTAACCGAGGTGAAGGCCAGCAAGGTTTCGGCTACTAACAAAAGGTACGCCCTGTTGAGCATCATCCTCTGGAAAGGGTATTTGGTTCCGTGACGGCGAAACCAAGCCAAGCAGGAATTCACAGAATTGTGACTGAAGAATTTGACTTTATTGACTTTAAGGTCCATGAACATTACATAAATCCACCAAAATGCCAGGGACAACCAAACGCTAACCCAAACGGCGCTCATTAGCCGATAGACAGAATTTCCCCAGATGGTGTGGGTGTAGCGATAGCCCACAAACAGGCCGGGTATAAATATGAAAAAGCTGAGCAGTAGCTTCACTTCCAACCACAGCGTGCCGAACCAAAGGGCCAACTTTTTGTCAAACTGCCGCTTTTCTTGGCGCCTCACTACACTGTAGGCAAAAAGTATAATCCCCAAACCCAACGCTAGCAGGTAAGCATTTTTGAAGACGGTTATGGTCGTTTTCTGTCCCAAATAACGGGAATTCGCATAAGGGTTTTGGACCAATTCGTCTTTTACCGCCAGCACGGCCATTACTGTTTGTAACTCTTGGGAGTTTTCGACGGTGTCCATCACCCCGGACAAAAACCTGGGGTAACCGCTATCAAGCCTGCGAGTGTCCACAATCTTTCCTTGGTTGTAAACTTCCACCGTTTTACCATCGTAGTACAAATAGCGACTATAGCCTTTGGGCAATACAGGCAGCCCACGCGACTCAAAGGACTGGTTCAGCCTTCCCGTTTCTTTCTCGTCTTCTATGTTTGAAACAATCAAGTCTTTGTCGCTGTTGATAGCGTAGTAAAGGAGGTTCTTACCTTCGTTATCCAGCAGGCTTTTTATGAATCTGAATTCTTCCTTTAAATACTGAGACGTTTGCTCATCAGGAGAAGCAGGTTCAAAACCGTCTTCCGCTAGCGTCAGTAAGTGAATAAAATAATTGCTTGTGGTTTCTTTAAAAGCGAAGCTATCGCGGTAATCGCCGAAAACGCTTTTCATCATTCCCCAGTCAAAGTCGGAATCGGCGTAGAAGTAGACACCGGTTATAACACAGACTCCGATCATGCTTATTCCAAGAGCAAAACAAAGCCAAACTGCAAACGGTGCCGGCCTTCTGTTGGCATTTTCAGATCTTTTCAATTTTATATCCAATCCCCCATACCACCTTGAGGTATTTTGGCTCGCTGGGGTTAATCTCGATTTTCTCGCGAATGCGGCGAATGTGAACCATGACTGTGTTTTCCGCCCTATAAGCCGGTTGCTCCCAAACCCTCTCGTAGATTTCTTCGGCAGGGAATATCCGGCCCGGGCGTCTCATGAGGAGTTCGACTATTTTGGTCTCTGTGGCAGTAAGTTTGACAGCCTCGCCGTCCACCAACAGGGATTTACTGACCACATCGTAAGCCAAGCCGCCTGACCGCAGAACGTCCTCTGAGCTGAAATTCACATCCCCTAATGTCATGTACCGGCGTAACTGGGATTTTACGCGCGCCAATAATTCCATGCCGTTGAAAGGTTTGGTGACATAATCGTCGGCGCCCAAAGACAGGCCCAGAATTTTGTCGGAATCCTCAGATTTCGCGGAAAGTATGATGATAGGGATGTTTCGATCTTGTCGGATTTTTAGCATAGCCGACAAGCCATCTACTTTTGGCATCATGATATCCAGGATAATCAAATGGACACAATCGCCTTGTATGACATCCAAAGCTTGTTGGCCGTCAAAAGCCTTTAAAACCCTGTAGCCAACGCTTTGAAGGTTTATGGTTATGGCGTCGACAATTTCCTTGTCGTCATCTACAACCAAAACTGTGTGCCCGTCGTGTTTTTGGATCGCCCTTCACCTGCCTTTGTAACCCGTGAGCCTACACAAAGGTTAGACGGCATTTCTAACAAACAACCTTATCCATTGCTTAAGACTATCTTACAGTTGTTTGCCAGGGCCCAACCGGCCCCCGTCCTAATTCTTATCTGGATCGGATTCAGGGGGCCCGTCGCTTGTTGTGTCAACATTCTTTCTTTTACGGACGCAATACGTCAGAAGATACTCTATTTGCCCGTTCACTGATCGAAAGTCATCAGCCGCCCAAGCCGCGATCTGCTCATACAGTTTCTGGGAAAGCCGTAATGGGATCTGCTTCTTAGGGACGCTCATTGTTAGTAAAGGCTTCCGCTATTCACGATGGGTTGGGCGTCTTTACTACCGCAAAGAACCACGAGCAGATTTGATACCATGGCGGCTTTACGCTCCTCATCCAGGTGCACGATGTCGTTTTCGTTGAGTTTTTCCAGGGCCATTTCCACCATACCCACCGCGCCGTCCACAATCATTTTTCTGGCGTCAATTATGGCGCTGGCTTGTTGCCTTTGCAGCATTACCGCGGCAATCTCTTGAGCGTAGGCCAAGTAGGTGATTCGGGCCTCAAGTATCTCTATGCCAGCCTCTTCCACTTTGGCTTGAATCTCTTTTCTGATGCGTTCTGCCACCACACCGCTTGAGCCCCTCAGACTGCCTTCATCGGGTTCGCCGTCTCCAGTCGTGTCAATGCCCGGGGCAATGTCGTAGGGGTAAACTCGCACAATGTTCCTAACAGCACCGTCGCATTGGAGAGAAAGGTATTCCTTAAAATTGTCTACATTAAATACTGCCTTGGCAGTGTCGGTCACCCGCCACATAACCGCAATCGCGATTTCCACAGGGTTACCCAGAACATCGTTAACTTTCTGCCTGCTGTTGTTAAGAGTCATAACCTTTAGGGATATCCTTTTATCCCCACTTTTGGCTTGGCTAACGTTTGGGTTCTGGCCCAAAAGCTTTGGCCCGGAATCGGTATCCACGTCGGCACTTTGCCCGAGCCGCGTTTTGGCCGCCGGGTTAAAATCAACAGAAAAAGGATTAACGTAATAGAACCCGGCTTCTTTAAGAGTTCCCAAATATTTGCCGAAAAGTGTAAGTACTAAAGCTTCCTGGGGTTTTATTACCTTCAACCCAAAGAAAAAAATGAATCCGGCGATAAGCCACAGCGACGAAGCGATAAGGCTTAAAACGCCCACAGCGTTCTTCGCGCTTACCCCCAAAATGAACAGGCCGATAGCCAAGGGATACGACAAAACAAGAAGAATCAGCACCGGCATTCCGGGTCTTGCCTTGAGGACCTTTTCTGTCACAGTTGCCACTCCTTTTGAAGTGTTTGGTATAGATAGCATATCATAATGATATCTATTTGACACTACTATCGTTGCCTTCTAGCGAGAGAATAGTCTGGCACCCCCCTTCCAATCACCGAATTTGTGGGCAACATTCGGAAGAATCCCATGATAAAATGAAAACCAAACGTTGTTGTTTTAATCGACTGGGGTGGCATCATTGCCAGGCTTTACCACTGGTTTGAAGGCTGTCTTATCTGATACTCGCCGATTATCGATTGCAGTGTTTTCACTGTTCTCTCCCTGGATGTTATCTTTTGCCTTCGAGGGGCAAATTCTGTACTCTCTTTCGGCGCAGCACGGTATCAACCCGTACAATTTGGTATTCGGCTCTGCAGCCGGACACCTAGTGGGACTTATTTTGTGCGGCTTTTTAGTGACCAACCTTTCCAAAGCCAAGAAAATGATGATTCTATCCTTAACTATATGTTCGGTACTCAGTACCGTCTTTTTCTTGGCGCCATCAGCCTTGTGGAATATTTCTCTTGTTGTAATGTGTTTTATGTATGGCGTCTGCTTGGCCTCCTGGAGTTTTTACTTGAGGGGTTACACACCCGCTGAATTGCGGACCAGGACCATGGCAGACGGGATAATATATTCAAATGTTTTGATGATCGCCTTGAATATGATAGCCATCTATATGTCGCCGCGTATCGGGCTACTGCTTACAATACTTATGCTTGTTGCGGCCGCAATTCTCACCGCCAAATTGCCGGAAATTGAGCCACCGCCAACTACGACCTACAAGTTCGATGCTTCCCAAAAAATCAATCTGTGGTATCCCCTTGCCTTTTTGTGCATTTTTATCGGTGTGATAACCATCAACTCGGGCCTCATGTATCATGTGATAAACCCGGCTTTTGAACACCTTCAATGGCTTACGAGCTGGTACTGGGCTGTGCCGTATATTGGAGCCCTTTACGTGGTTAAGATGTTGCCTGAAAGGACTAATCAGACATACGTTCTATATGTAGCCATAGCCATGATAGGTTTTTCCTTTGTTTTTTTTATGGTTTTCGGGCGAAGCGTCGCCAATTACCTTTTGGTAGACACCTTGATGCTGGGTGCTTGCGGGGTGTGCGACCTTTTTTGGTGGAGCATCCTGGGCGAAATGCTCGATCTGTACAATAATGCGGCAACCATATTCGGGGTGGGATTGGCGGCAAATGTCATGGGTATCCTTTCTGGGGCCCTTCTGGGAAAAGCCATGACCCTGCCAAGTGTGCAAGCTTTCGCCCCATCAGCTCTTGCCCTTATAGTCGTGTTCGTAATACTTATCATCCTGCCCCTGTTGCACAAGCAGCTGTCATCGCTTTTGAAACAACACAGTTTTCTTACAGCCCTTTCGGGCTTGGCCCCGGATCATCAAAACAACGGCCTTATGAGCTTGAGGCAAACCAACCTCTTAACCGACCGTGAGGTCCAGATCGCGAGTTTACTTCTAAAGGGCAACACGTACAAGATGATCTCCGAAGAATTGTTTCTGAGCCAGAATACGGTAAAAACTCACATCAAAAACCTGTACTCTAAACTTGGCATCGGAAGCAGAACCGAGCTTATAAAACTTACCCGGGTACAGAAGTAACGCCAATCACTGTTTTGCCGCACGTTTCCTCATTAGTTTTTGTATGTTTTATTAGTTTCGCCCGTTTCGGGTGAAGACTTTGGCATGCAATACCCCGATTATATTAGCCAAGAGTTTCAAAATGAGAGAGGCACAGCTGATTGAAAGCCATATCACAACGAAGATTATTCTATGTAGCCTTGGCGATATTTGGGGTGGCATCCTGCGTTTACATATTGGGTAGGCAAATAGTTAAGCCGATGCCCTGTGCTTTGCCAATTTTTGTCGTAGCGGCTGCTTTGACTCTCGCAGCCGGAGGATCTTACCTCAAGCAAAATGTGAAATACAGGGCTGCCAAACTCATCGTTTCAAACCCTATTTTTCAAGTTCAAGGCGCGGCCATTGACACCTGGGACCCCCCCGCTCATGCGGTTCTGCCGAAAAGCAAAACAATAAAGGCGACCATTTCGTGCTTTGGGATCCTCCTGGACCGGGAGATTGTGAAATTCAACCTGGATGGGATCTCCCTACATTCAGTTGAGATAGGTCTGCTCCATATTACCTTGGCTTATGGTACAGGAAATCAATCCTCACAGATCAAGATATCACACGGGGGAATAAGCAAAGAACAAATGCTCTCCGTGACAGAACGGTTTCGTTTTGAAACGGGCCTATCACCGAGGCTGGAAGAAAACACAGAGATATTGTGGCGAGGACGAATATGACCAAGAGAATAGCAGCCCTAAACGATCCTTTAGTTGGCTTTTCACCAAAAATAAACGATCCTGCATTTGCTCGGTACGTTAGAAACACGCGGCGGTGGCGGGTCGCTTTTTCATGGGGCTTGGCTGTCACGGCTGTCGCCGGTTTCACCCTTGCCGGGGCGACTGGCGCCGACGGCCTTCACAATCCACAGGCTTTCTACTGTGGCCTTACCATCGGCTTTATGTTTTTGTTCATTGGTTTCTTGTCGTCTTACGGCAGGAAAGAACCTACATGGGATGGCGTGGTAGTTGACAAAAGCTTCAATCTGAAAAACAAGAAATCTGGCGGGATCTGCACAAAATATGTGGTTACTGTCAAAGACCTTGTCGGCAACACCCACCAAATGGTGTATGAAGACAGCGATGCCAAGTTCAACTACTACAAAGTCGGGGACCAAGTGAGGTACCATGGGAGCCTTAAGACCTACGAAAAACACGACAAATCTTCCGACACAATTATTTTCTGCAACGCGTGTTCCACATTGTGTGATATAGGCGACGACTACTGCTTTAGATGCAGGTGCCCGCTGCTTAAATGAAAATGTGCCAACAAGATAGAGGGATATAAGTGGTTTGTGAGAATCGCGGATCACGTTTGAGAAAGCCCGTTTTGCTGCTGGTTGTGGCGTTCCTTTTTGTGGCCGCGGGTTTATACCTTCTTTCTGCGGAATTCCTTTTACCTGCTATCGCCTCAAAACAGTTGGCCCTAGACATTCCGCAACCTGGGAGCTATGACCAGTTAAAACACCGTATCAACACTGTCGAAGATCAGAACATCGTCACCGTAGATAACGAAGTACCCTCCGCGGCTTTGGAGGGCAAGTGGTACCTCTTTTTGCGGGTTTACTCCTCGCAGGACTTCAAGGCACCTGTTACCGAGGTCGAGTATGTGGCCGTTCTCAAACCCGCCAAAGGAAAGAAAATGCTAATGCGCATTGAACCTTTTTCCGGCAGAAATACGGATGGGTCTGTTTTTGACCTTGCTTCGTGGCAGCTTGGGCCCGCCAAAGCCGAGTATGAATCACGTTTTCTTACACTTGGCTTTCGAAAACACCGAATGGAATTCATCTTTTCCACTGAAAAAGTGCTCGACGGCATACACGGACGGTTTTTCGATGTTGCTTACCACAGCTGCGGGTCTTCAGAAAAAGAGATTGTCTACCAGCTATTTCTGGCAAAGGTCTTAGAAGAGCCCCCCTTATCCACGGGACCGCTAGCGGGCAACTTTACAGGCCCTTGGGGTAGCCTTTCTTTTTTGGAGGGCAAGAAAGTTTTGGTTTCTTTTGAAGAACCCTTCGACGAACTATTGCAGGGCCGACCAAACGGAACTGAATACCAATACGTTTTCACACACGGTAGTTTCGGTGAAGTGGAGTACTGCCGGGCCGATATCTTCGTTCTTATCCACGAAGGTTTCCAAGAAAGCCTCAGCTTCGTGTGCCCGAGTTTTCCAAGCCCCGATAAGCTTGTTCTCTACCAACCGGACGTGGAACCAAGCAGGTCAGAATTTGTGAAAAAGTTAGAAAACACCGCTAGATGAGGTGAAAATATGTCCGTTAATAATGGCCCGGCTTCGCAACACGGGGTGTTCACACGTTTTCAATATTTGGCCACGCTGATTGCGATGTTCGTGCCCGGAATAGGGCTGGTGCTGATGTTCAAATGGGGTTTTGGAAAACCGGTGCATCCAACAAGGCGAAAACTGGCCCGTATAGGTCTTGTTGTCAGCAGCTTTGCCCTTGTCATCTATTATTACGCCGCTAAATACATGTTTACCCTTCAAGGTCATTGAACACCAAGAGGAGGTGTGAGCCCGATGCTTTGCGAGAAGTGCGGTACTGAACTGCCGCAAGACGCCACGTTTTGCGAAGAATGCGGCGCCCCTGTAGCTTCCAAGCTTCCGAATATTACAAAAGGGCAGGATGGCAAATTTCGATGGCAAAGAGAAATCAATTTGCTGAAAGACCCTACTATAGTTGTTACAGTCCTGAAGATAACCGTTCTGTCGACACTTGTTCCTCTGGCAGTTACGATCATTGCTGCCATGCTCGAAGGTTCACTCGCACAGGATTTGCCCTGGATTCTTCGCTTATTCTTTATGGTAGTGGGAATTGTCACCGGGCTGACCGCTTTCGGATACTATTTGGTTTTCGTTCCTTTTAGGGGCACGGCATACCCTGTAGTGTTTGAAATGGATGACAAAGGGATAAAACACCTGGAAATGCCCAAACGCCAAGACAGAGCAGCCTTGTTGGCATGGTTGGGAATGCTCGCCGGTGTCATGGCAGGGAGCCCTTCTACTGTCGGCGCTAACCTTATCGCGAGTTCAAGAAAACAGCTTTACACCGATTTTAAGCAAGTCCGCAAAATACATGTCTACCCAAAAAGAAACCTGATAAAACTCACCGCTTCCAACATGACCCGCAATTTGGTTTTTGCGCCGCCGGGGGAACTTCAGTTTGTTTTGCAGCACATAGCAAACAGATCCCCCAAGGCTAATATCAAGTGATATAAGGAGGAGAAATCGTGGGACAAATGACGACGCCTGTTCTAATCGTTTTGGGAATTCTAGTAGTATCCATACCTCTACTTTTGATAGCGCTTTACAACACACTGGTACACTTGCGGCAACGTGTGCAAAACTCTTGGGCCCAGGTAGATGTACAGCTTAAGCGACGCTATGATTTGATACCGAATCTGGTGTACACCATCAGAAGCTACGTCAAACACGAAGAGTCTACATTCGAAAAAGTCACACACGCGCGAAATATGGCTGTAACAGCGGGAACTGTCCCAGAACGGATCGACGCCGACAACATGCTGACTCAGGCTTTGAGATCCATGTTTGCTGTTGCCGAAGCTTATCCCGACTTGAAATCCAGCGCCAACTATTTGCAGCTACAGAAAGAGTTGTCGGAAACCGAAAGCAAAATCGGCTTTTCTCGGCAGTTTTACAACGATACAGTGATGAAATATAACACCAAAATTGAGGTTTTCCCCAGTAGGATTGTGGCGGGAATGTTCGGCTTTAACGCCATCGACTATTTCAACTTACAGAGTGAAGCGGAAGCTCGGCAGCCGGTCCGGGTGAATTTCTGATGGCCAGAACTTTTTTGCGCGGGAGAAATAACCGACGCCTCATTGGCCTGTTGTTTGGGTTGTGCCTTGTTTTGGGTATCTCTTCGGGCGCAGGTTCGGCCGGCCGCAGTTTGACCATTGAATCTGTCGCAATAGATGCCCGAGTGCTCCCTGACGCGACCATGGATGTGACAGAAAGCATAACCGTCAAATTCTCAGGCACTTGGAACGGTTTTTTCGTAAAGATTCCCCAAGGGCAGATGCCCGTTGAAAACGTACTTGTCAGCGAAAAAGGCGAGGCCTATGCGTTTAATCCCGGCTCCGACTATGGTCCGCCGGGCACTTTTCTCACCCAACAGGAAGGCGGCGACCTTCTTATAGACTGGAGCATTGCCGCCACAAACGAAACCCGTTCTTTTGACGTTTCCTACAAGGTGAGAAATGCGGTGAAAATACACGCGGATACGGCCGAGCTCTACCGAAAATTCGTAGGCAGCGCCAATGAGAATGGAATCGGTAATGTTGCGATAACCGTGCATCTGCCGCCGGGCGCCGAAAAGTACAAGCAAGGTGAAGATATTCGAATATGGGGTCACGGCCCCCTAAACGGTGAAATAGACTTTGACGGCCCGGACACCGTAGTTTTGCGCGCAAAGGCCCTTAAGCCGTTCACTTTTGTAGAAGGCCGAATCACTATGCCCACTGCCCTTTTCCCTTTGGCTTCCCAAGAAAGCATGACGGGAAAAACCGAGCTTGAAAACATTTTGGCGGAAGAAACCCGTTGGGCGAAAGAAGCTAATCGCGGTCGCCTCCTGGCAAAAGCCGAGATTGGTGGCGCGGGGGCCATTGTAGCTGTTTGCTTGGCTTCCATGTGGCTTTTGTGGCTCAAGTTCGGGCGCAAACATAAAACCGTTTTTCAAGGCGATTACTACCGCGAACTGCCGGCGAAATACAGTCCGGCTGAATTGAGCATCCTTTATAGCTTCAATAAAATGCAAGCGCGCGATTTAACTGCCACTATTTTGGATTTGGCGAGACGCGGATTCCTGCGATTGCACGAAGATGTCGTGGAGGAACGCCGTCTTCTGGGCACCAAAACCA
>CAYPVF010000002.1:0-10694 GCA_964414105.1 uncultured Eubacteriales bacterium | reverse complement strand
AAAACCATCAGCACCTTCTTGGTTCAATTTATGCCTGCGCCAAAGCCCGATGATTTGAAAGACCCCGAAGAAGCGGTGTTAAAACCCCATGAACAAAACCTTATGAGCTTTTTGCAGGACACTGTAGGCGCGAACAAGGAAGGCGTCTACCTGACTGACATCGAGAAGTACGCCAAGAAATCAGGGGCTCAGTTCCTGCAGTTTTGGAAAAGTTGGACCGTAAGCGCTTCTGTCGCATCGGAACAGCATGGATTTTTCGAATACACCAGCCGTCTAAATACTTTCACGACGCTGGCCGGCGTCGCACTCATCGTGCTTGGCGGAATCATTGCTGCCAAGAAAGCAAGTTCATTGGGAACTGCCATAGTTTTGTCGGGTTTCATTTTTCTGTTTGTGCCCAAAGCATTCAAAAGGCGCTCCGTACAAGGCCAAGAAGATTATGTTCGATGGCAGGCTTTCAGAAGATTCCTTCTGCATTTCTCCGAGATGCAGCGTCACGAAATACCGAGTTTGGTCTTGTGGGAGGAGTATTTAGTATATGCTGTCACACTCGGAGTCGCCAAAGAAGTAATTGGACAACTGCAGCTCGTGTTCCCCAACCTGCAAGAGGGCGATTATCGGTTTGGGGGCAACTGGTGGATAGCCTACGGCGTACACAGCAGCTTGAACAACCTTAACACTTCTTTGACCGGCATGGGAGCCTCATTGCAGCGCTCTTTGCAGACAGCACAGCGCGCCGCAAGCAGAGCATCGTCCGGTTCCGGCGGCGGAGGCGGTTTTTCGGGCGGCGGTGGCGGCGGAGGCGGAGGATCAAGCTACGGGGGCCGTTAGACTTGGAAAGCGGTGAGGGACCAATGGACAACAAATGCCGTAGTTGTGGAAAGCCTATCCCGGAAAATGCGAAGTTTTGTCGATATTGCGGTGCAAAACAGGAGATACAGCCGGAACCCAACAAGATTGCAGTGACCGAAACGGGCCTGCCGCATACTAAGGAGCAGCGACCGGCAGCTCCGGCAATACCGGCAAAGAAAAAGTCCAGAACCGGATTGGTGCTGGCGGCTGCGGGGTTAGCGATAGCGGTTTTACTGGCCATTCGTCTCATTCCCCAAGAACCCTACAGACCGGAAAACGGCAGTTCTGTGGGCACTTCGGGCGGTTCATTGAGTTCTACGGGCGGCGACTTCATGGCAACTTCCTTACGGTTTGCCTCCCACCAAACCCCTTTAAAAGACGACCTCTCCGGACAATGGCAGGAACAACACGATGTTGGCCTTGAACAGGAATGTTACATCGAATTTAGCGATGCGCTTCTGTCTTCGTCTGAAAACGGGAGTTCGGTATCCGTCATCCGTTGGGATGGTAGCCGTGTGTCTGCTACGGTTCAAATAAGCCGCAATGTTGTTTCTGTGAAGCCTGTGGGTTCTTACGAACCGGGACAATATTATCTGGTAACGGTGGAGAAAGATTTTCAATCGTCAGCAGGGCGAAAACTGGAACAACCCTTGAGCTTCTGTTTTGTGACAGAAGTTCACACCACGTCCTCCCCTTTGGTCTCGCAATGGCTCACGCCTTCTGATTCGCAGCAGCAAATAGTTGCGCCCAACGGCCTGAAAGTACTGATTCCCGGCGGACTTTTGGAAAAAGATGAGCTCGTGGAAATCGAGGCTCTGGCGGGCGTCCACGACCCCATGCAAAGACTGGGCGCCGAAATTGTGGGGACTTACGACATCCGTATCGGAGATAACAGATTCTTCGAAAAGACCATCCTCCTGGAAATTCCCGTTGACATGGATAACCTGACGGGACCCTTGGCTCCGGAATATGCCCTCACAGCCTGTTACTGGGATGATGCCCTGTATTGCTGGGTAGACGCCTATGCGGCCGTGGACGTACAGGGCGGAAAGCTAATAGTTCCGACAAACCATCTCTCAAAATGGGCGGCTGTCGCAACAAGAGCCGACGGTCATATATATAACGAGTATTTTTCGATGTATTACTCCAGCCAGGAGATGCGCGAAACAGAAAGCACAAGCTATGCGGGTTTCGTGGCCAAAGATTACATTGATAGCGTGTTCGATGCCCTAAATGAAGTGAGAGAAAAGTACGAAAAAGCCGGTTTCAGACAACTGGAAAAATTCGAGGCGAACAGGTATGTCCACGGAACGACTTTCTCTCGACCATATTTCAACGTTTATCTTACGGGCCCTTACGACGACAATGCGACCAGGAACAAGTACACGGGAAACATAACTATCCCCGTAAATCATTTTGGTGAAATCAACTACTTCCAAATTGCCCACGAGCTGTTTCACTCTGTTCAAAATCGCTATTACTACCTGTTCGGAATGACGGAAATGGGGGTTCCTTTCACCACCTCTCCTTCTTTGCAGCTTTTGGCGCGGCAGTGGTGGCTGGAGAGTTCCGCAGACTACGCCGCCGGCCGCATCGCTTATCCCAACGGCGACAGCCCCAACCCCGACATGGGCGGTATTTTGGCGGCAAAACATCTGGAAAAGCCTTTGACATACTCACCCACGGCACTTACTATTTGGGCGCCTGAAGACAGGCATTCCTACAACAACGCGTGGCTGTTCGAGTTCTTGGTGCAAGAAAAAGGTTTCAATTTCAGAGAGACGTTCGAAGCCGTGGCCTCATACTGGAATCCGAGCATTTACAGCAACTTGGTGAGCTACGTAAAAAGTAAAGGTTTGGATTTCAACGATGTGTACTGTGATTATGCCGTTTGGTGGTTTTCTCATCCCGGAAGCCCGCTGACCGGCGCGAGAATCGACCAAGCCGTAAAGAAACGAGTCGTCTTGGAGTATCCGGCGAAACACGCGGAAACCTTCCTTTTCTTGGAATACACTTCAAACAGCACTCAACACACAACGCAGGCTTTGAAATTTGTGGGCAAAGACAGCGACAAAGAGCCGCGATATCTGGTTGTTCGCAACAAGGAAGACCTTTTCGGCACCGGCGGCTCGGCTTTGGTGAAAGCTTTTGTGCTGCCCAAAGATCAAAAGCAAGCAGTTTCAGCCCGCGAGATTCCCGAAAACGGGTATGCTGTCCATACGCTTTCACCCACAGATGCCCTGTATGTTTTGGCTGTGAAGAATCAGGGCAAACCTTGGAACACCCAAATCGAACTGTGGGAAACGGACTTGTTTTACGAGTACACACCCCTTAAGGACCGCCACCATTTCGAAATCGAGGCAAGGAACATACCGGCCTTTTTGGAGAAAGATCTCACCATAATTGTCGAACTGGACGGCAAGGATGTCGCTTTTGACAGGGCGCCGGTCATCAAGCCGGAAGGTGGCGCTTTGGTGGCGAAAAGCAGTTTCGACATCGACGAGGTCGAAGGCCATCAACTAAGTGTCAGGGTAGTGACCGGGCTCAACGAAGTCATCGCGAAAAGGAATATCAAAAATAAAGATACCTTGCTCAAAATCGACCCGCCCGAGATTTTGGATGGCCGCCTAAACACCGAGTACAAGTTCGCTTTGGAAATCACAAACATACCGGAGGCCACAGCGCAAATTGAGGTTCACTGGGACATGGACGACGGCGGCGAAAACAGTGTTGGTTCGGGAATGGCTGATTCCCCTCAAGGCAGTGTCAAAGCGTCGCTCAAGTATCAGTTTAAGGAAGCGAAATCTGCCCAAGAAGCGATAAACTATGCCGTGCGAATATGGGTTACAGATGCTTTGAGCGGCGAAAAACTGGCCGAAAAGACCGTACCGGTCACAATTTTTGAACCCGGGCTAACAGGTATATACAAAGGGACGAGTAGCCGGGTTCTGAAGTGGGGCTCTGCCCTCGATCCCGATTTGCCCGTGGTGTGGCCCGCGTTAAGGATTGAAGAGCAAGGCAGCAATCTTCTGGTGACTTTGTGTAAGGATAATGGTGACTATAGCGAGGAATTCTCTGTTCTGTGCAGTTACGATGCCGGCTTGAAAGGCTATCACGGCGCGAAAATCCAAGAGACTAGGTTTGGCGTATCCAACAGGATTGAATATTTTGTGTCTGTTTCGACTGACGGCGGAAGCCTGCGCCTTATGGTCGACACTTATTTGGATGCGGTGGATGAGCTGGGAGAGTACTATAGGTTCTTTGAAAATACCTACCGTCACGATGTAACTTGGAGCAGCTCTTTGGTGGGCAGTCCTATAGCCGACAAGTAGCGGGTTATGAGGCCGCCAAAGCCGGAAGTTTCGTGAGCACCTGCATATGGGAGCACCTGCATAACGGTGGTTGGTCGCTCAGCCTGTTTATGGCTCAGCCTGTTTATCGCTTGGGGCTTGATGTTTCCGCAGGCGCTCCTGTGTTTTCCCTGGTCAGTGCATCAACCCTTTTCAGCACATTGGGAATTCTGTTGTTTCCGTCAAGCTTTTTGACGAATTCCGCCGAAAAGGCTGGTTCCACACCTATACTGCTTACATAAAGCGGACGGCGGCTCGTGCCCCTGTTTACCCTAATGCACTGGGTCACGCCTCTGAAATATGTCTTGGCCACGCCTATGACCGGCGTCCTCGAACCGAGCGCGTCAAAAAAATGTGCCCCCAGCCCCTTCTTGCCACCCGGCAAAAAAACGAACCCGTCGACAATCACCAAATCCAGGTTTTCCTTGATTTCTTCATAAACACTTAGCAAACAGGGCAGTTCCCGTTTGTAGAATTCACCCGGTATGTATTCGGCAATGGGGTCTACGATTTTTGTGTATTCAGAAATAATCGTGTCCTTGGGGGCGGCTTGAAACACCACGCAGCAAGCTTTTGCGTAGTCTCGGTAATAGTAGGCATCGAAACAACCCGCTAAACCGGTGCGGGAGCAAACCATTTGTATCACCCGGTCTTAGTCTGCGCCAATTTGATTAACCCATTTTAAGGGCCTGCTCAAGAAGAGATTTCAATTCCTCAGATATTCTTTCCCTTGTATCCTGGGTGACACAAATAACCATGCTTTGGGGGTGGAGCGTGACGGCCTCTATAAAAGGGGTCTGCCTTTGCCGGGGTTTGACAACCCCTAGAATCGGTATTTCACCCTCCAAAAGCCCCAACACTTTGCGTTGAAAACGCTCGGCCTCATTTTCCAAAAATCCCAGCTCATCCATGAGAATTAATGGCGGGGCGGCGGCGTCCAGTATCTTAAGCCCTGTTGTTTCAAACGTTTGCGGATACGCTTTTAATGGAGCGCCCACCCTTCTGAGCCCGATGAGATTTGAGTCACTTTCCTCGCTTGGTGAAGGCCCGGCCGGGTGAATGTAGATTCCGACACTTCCGCCCCCTTTTCCTTTGCCGTCTTTAGTAACGAAGCCACTGGGGGTAATCTCCAGTTGTTTCAGAACTTTTTGAAGAATCGTGCTTTTACCAACATGCGGCGGGCCGCTGAGAAAAATGTGCATAAACCCTCCTGCAAATCTGAAACCAAGTATTTTGCGGTGCACTATGGCGTGCGCGGCTCGGCTTCTTCAACTTTTGTTCTGCCTTTCTGTAGCCAATGAACCCTGATGCTTTCTGTCATCTAAGTGTTTAAGGTTAATCACAATTACGCCGCTTTTTTTGAGTTTGGGCAGATAGTACCCTTGTGACATTGGAATCAAATGCTTCTTCAAATAGGCCCCGAGCTGCTCTCTTGTTCCCTTATAGTAACGGGAAACGAACTTCTCGCCATCCGCCAAGTCCCTGACAGGCTGCCCAAATTCGAGTTCTACAGGGATTAGCGTGTACGGCAGATTTCGTTCCTCCAAAAAGGGAACCACATTCAAAACAGTCTCGCGGCTTGTTTGGGTGTCAAAGTACGAACCGTATTGTCTGGTGGTAAGGTTTGTCCCGCTCTCCCCGCGGGGTAAAACGGCAATAATGTGGCGCTTAGCCGATTCTGAGATTTTCCGAAAATCCTGCCTTATTGCGCTGAAATAATTAAACAGCACTACGTCGAACTTATGGGTTGAACTGACGGGCGGCAATACACACCGCCAATCCGATTCCACCAGGGTTAAGTTGCGGATATTCTGCTCTTTCTTCTTCCGGCTGACGCTTTCTATCGCCTTAGGGCTGGAGTCGATCGCTGTAACATGGCGCACATGGGGAGCCAGGCTTGCCGCAAGATGACCCAACCCGCAGCCGATCTCACAAACGTGATCATCTTCTTTGAGATACGGTAATACAAAGGCGGCGAGCTTCACATAATAGCGGGTATAAGCTGCCGCATCTTCCATCCAGCGTATATTTTCATCTTCCCACATAAACATGGTGGTCTCCACGGTTGGATATGGTTATATTACTGTAAACATAACGGTAACGAAGATGAGTGTCAACACAACGCGGTTGAAGTGCGGGGAATCTGGCCGACGGCGGCACGACACCTGGGGAATTCTGACTGGATCCAGCAGCCACCTAGGGGGATTCTGCCTAGATACGACGGCCACCTAGGGGGATTCTACCTAGATCCACACACCGCCTAAGCGGATTTCCCCTAGATCCATCCTCAGCCTGGGGAATTTTGGGATATGTGTGCTCTGCACTTAGGGGAATTCTGCCTGGACCCGGTAGCTACCTAGGGAGATTTTGCCTAGGCCTACCCGCCATCTAGGGGTTTTCCCCCGGTTGCGCCCGCAGTTTCAGCGGGCCCTGGCTTCCCCGAAAACGCACCCGGATTCTTGCGGCACAAAAACCCGACTGTATTGATTTTTATGGAAACCGGTGTCATACTAAGCACGATCTCTTAGCATATTTATTCTGCGCTCCGCAAGTACAAGCGAAAGGAGCTGGTTTTGGTGACTGCTATCTTTGAGGTGGCCTTCGTCTAAAACAGAATATCGGGCAGAGCGATGATTCCATCAGTTTATCTTCACCTATCGTCGCTATGCCGCCATGAGCAGCCTTTCGTTAACAATGTGACCTCCACGGGCATACGGATGGGTGTGCCCGTGTTCATTTGTGGTAACTGGACACCCATGCTAAACCGATGCTAAACCCACGCCGAACCCGTGGCCTACCATCGTTTGCACCTGTAGCTGCTTGCCGCGGCATTTTCATGCCCTCTTTCTTAAATTCCAATCCATGTCGAAAGGAGTTGTTGTTTTATGACTGTTCTATTTGAGGTTCGCAAAATACCAACTTCATTGGGGGCTAAAAGGGTTGAACCTGATAGATTACGGATTTGTCCAATCGATGATGTGTCCGTCGGATATCCCGGCGGACGAGGCATCCGGCATTCCGGCAAGAATTACCGCCGTTCATAAGGAACGATACGAGCTCGTCTGTGAACACGGGCAAACTTTCGGAAGGTTAAAAACAAGTGTTTATTATGCATATGGCGCGGAGATTTTCCCCACCACCGGGGATTTTGTGATGATCAGTTGCAATCAAAGCGGTGACAGCCAGATAGTCAAGACGTTGCCACGGCGGTCATTTTTCTCAAGGCGTGACCCGACGCCGGGACGCGGTGAGCAGGCAGTGGCGGCAAATTTCGACTACGTATTCATCATGCAATCCCTCAATTTCGACTTCAACCTGAGGCGCCTGGAGCGATATGCCACCCTTGCGTGGCAATCCGGCGCGCAGCCGGTGCTGATTTTGACCAAGGCTGACCTGCTGGATGATTTTACGGGGCAGGTGCAAGCTGCGGAAAGTGTCGCGCCCGGGATTGAAATACATGCTGTAAGCGCGATAAGCGGCATGGGGCTTGATGCTTTGGGAGATTACCTCAAACCGCGCAAGACCATCGTGTTCTTGGGTTCGTCGGGTGTCGGGAAATCGAGCTTGGTAAACGCGCTGGCAGGCACTGATGTCATGGCGGTGAACGAAGTCCGCGAAGACGACAGCAGGGGCCGCCACACCACTGCCCATCGGCAACTAATCATGCTCGGGGGCGGCGCTATGATTATTGACACCCCCGGCATGCGTGAGCTTGGCATGTGGGACGTGAGTCAGGGGCTTGGTGAAGCGTTTGGCGATGTGGAGCAGTATTTCGGGAAATGCAGATTTAGCGATTGCCGGCATCTGAGTGAACCGGGCTGCGCTATCAAAGCCGCAATTGACGGTGGTGAACTGCCGCTTGAAAGATGGAACAGCTACCTGGCCTTGAAGCGGGAGGCGGAATTTTCTGACGACAAAGGTGCGTACATGCGGTACAAACAGCAGTGGCACAAGGCGCTTGCCAGGCAGACCAAGCAGGCAAAGAAGGACGGCAGGTTTAGGCGGTGAACGCGGGTTAAACTTGGGGCGATCGTGGGCAGCGGGAACAGCCTAGGCTTAGGTCGGCGGTCGTGCCAGGGGGAATCCCCCTAGAGCGGCTGTTAACTTCGGGGTTATTCCCCTAGGTCGGCTGCGGGCTTCGGGGGAATCTCCCTAGGTCGGCTGCGGGCTTCGGGGGAATCTCCCTAAGTCGGCTGCGAGCTTCGGGGGAATTCCCCTAGGTCGGCTGCGGGCTTCGGGGTTATTCCCCTAAGCCGGCCATGGCATTCGGGGGAATCCCCCTAAGTCGGCTGCGGGCTTCGGGGTTATTCCCCTAAGCCGGCCATGGCATTCGGGGTTATTCCCCTAAGCCGGCCATGGCATTCGGGGAACCTCCCCAGGTCGGCCATGGCATTCGGGAGAACCCCCCACCCCCGAGGCGACGCGAGGGCTTCCGAACCCCGCCCGCGCAACAACACAGCGAACAAACAAAGCCCGCGGCTGGGCTTTCACCGCGGGCCCCAAGAACACCCACATGACAGTATTTCTCAAACATCAACCTTCAAAAATGGCCGCACCTGCTGCTAAGTGCCATCAACATAAACACCCGATTGGCACAGATAGTTAGTACAGGCCGTTGGCACAAACACTTGGCACAGGCCGCTAGCACACACAGTTAGTACAGACTGCTAGCACAGACGGTCAATGCAGGCTGTTGGCACCGACAATTAGCACAAACTGTTAGCACAAGTTGTTAATACAAACAGTTAAACACTAGCTTGAATGTCCCGTGAGTCTGGGTCCTGAACTGGGGCCTAAATCCGATTAACACTGCTTGGCCTTGGCCCACTTTCACTGACAACATGCAGGGTTTACCCGCAATGAGGGGCTCCCCTACCAGCCAACCGCTTTGTAGCAGGTCCTTCTTGGGATATTCCGCTATAACCTCGTAGTTATCGGCCGTGAAAGCATCGGTAATCTGGAACGTCGGGCTACCAAGGTTCAACACCAACGCTTCTTCAGGCATCCCGTATGCAAGAGCGTGATTATTATGAACTTTAGCGTGCAGCGTAGACCCATTACAGTAGAAAGTTTTCCATGTGGTGTCGGCCACGGCGTTTTTGACTTTCAGCCCCAAGGTGTCAATGGCAAACTGGCACGCCGCGTCAAAAGCCACCAACCGGCCGCCTGCTTCCACAAAATCCTTTATCGCCTTGGCGCCTTCGTCGCCAATCCCGCTCTCGTACTCGGGGGGTGTCGGAGACCTGGGCCACCCGAAACCCCTGGACCCGGGTTTCGGTTCGGTTCCAAGAATGTTATGAGCTTCGTCTTGAGGAAGAATCAAAACGTCTATCTTTTCAGAAAGCTCGCCTGACTTAATGTCAGTGTCTGTGATCGAAACATACGGAAATTCGAAATTCTCAAGAAGCAGCCTGGTCCAGCCTTCGTCCATATTTCCCCCGCGATAACGTTTATACATTCCCACTTTCAAATTTTGAATTGCCCGTTTTGATTCGGGTGCTCTCGACAAAGGAGAGAAGGCGACGCCCAGCTCTTTGGCGATGTCTTGTGACAGCTGCTTTACGCCCGGCCCGTTTTCAACGTAAAAACAGCCTTGCGCCCGCGATTCGGCACTGTCGGCTTCAATCCTCCACACTTTGGCGCCGTGCTTCAGAAGCCTGTTCACGGCGATAAAACTATCGTTGAAGCGCGCGTCCAAAACGTAACCAGCCCCGTCCTCCACCTGGCAGGCAGGCCTATCGACAGAAGTGATGACTTCCGCGGTAACCTGAAACTCGTGCTCTATAGGAAGTACCTCCACCCCCATGAACTCGCCAATGGTGTCCGTGGCCGTGTCGTACATGATTGGCGAACCGTCTGGATTGTGGGTCCAATGATTGTCCGGGTAGAAAGTGCGTCCCAGCAGGTTTTTTGCGACCCCCATCTTAGGCTGATTCATGCAAATCAAATAGGTGCCTTCAGGATATACATGACCCGAAACGGTGAATGGCTCCTTTGTAACCTTGACCTCCAAACCCTGAAGAAGCATAAGGTCAACCAGTTTCAGTGCGGTCAAAGGGTCATTCTGGCTGGGAGTGATAGCATACGCGACGGGCTTTCCCTGCGCGCCTCGTTCAACCTGCCGCACAGCTTTCTGGTAAGCGTTCCACAGCACCTTTTCGCGATACTTGGCGCATATGTCGAGAAGCGCCCAGGCGGCAATCTTCTGCTGCTCAACTATGTCCCGAAGCCTCCACCAGCCTCCGGGCCAAGGATGAGGAAAATTGGTTTGCGGCTCGTACTCCGGGTTTGTTTTGGCGCTGGCTCCCCTTAGTTGATGGGGATGGACGTAAATTGGCGTTGCCAACTTGGCGCTGGCCGACTCGGTCAGCATTGAACAAATGTTGTGGTGCATCCCCATCCAGTGAAAACCGTAGGCGCCCCACGCGGGGTATTGCGCGCCGTTGATAATCCCTGTTTTGCCCTGTTCCTCCAAGGTATACGCCATGTGCG
>CAYPVF010000001.1:64682-69325 GCA_964414105.1 uncultured Eubacteriales bacterium | reverse complement strand
CCTAAATTGCCTGAACATCACAGAGGGCACCCTCATATGGAGTACCACACTTGACGAATGCGGTTTCCCCGCTCCTCCTCTAGTGGTGAGCGCGCCACAAGGAAAGTCAATCATAATTGGTTCATCGTCAGGCGTCGTTTATTCCGTTAACAGCTTTACGGGAATAAGACAATGGAAGTTCGAAGCGGCAGGCGCTGTAACCGCGACACCGTGTTATGGGGACAACAAGGTATTCTTTGGCGCCTGGGATGGCTGCCTGTACGCTATAGACGCGCTTGATGGTGCTTTGCAGTGGCAGAACACCCTGGGACGCCAGGTTTACTATTCACCCAGTTTGTCGCCTACGTTTTCGTCGGGGCGCGTTTACGCCACGACGCTTTATGACGGTGTAAAAGGAGCAAGCTACCTTTACGCTTTTTCGTCGTCCACGGGCCAAGAAGTTTGGAAAATCGCTTCGTCCAGAAGCTTCACAGGCACCTCCATACCGGCGAATCCGTGGCCGGCGGGCGGCCCCGGTTCGCATTTAGGGGTACTGGATTCCGCAGGGAATATCCAAATAGTTTCGCAACATGACGGAAAAGGCCTGTCAGAGCTAAAGGGCCAGTCGTCCCTGTTTTCCACGTTTTCCTCCGATAACGGCGTTTGGGTTACGGGCGGGTACAGAGGCGTATTGAGCATGATTACTTCCAGAAATCAGTGGGATTACAAGGTAAGGGACACATATCTTTTCCAGGATCCTTTAGTAGCCAACCGTGTATTGGTCCAAGGTGACACAAAAGGCACCCTATGGGGCCTATCCCTAGACTAACGAGACTGGAACAAAAAAGCCCCGTCAATCGGGGCTTCTCTTTTGTGAGTTTTCTACGAACCTATTCGAGCCGAAACCGTTTCCAGGGAACTGGCTCTGAGGGTTTCGGCTTTCGTTATGAGTTCTTGTTTTTCATCTTTTGCGCGTTTCACAAATTCCGAATCCTTTATCTGGGGTACATTGATGTCCACGTTAAGCAGCACCGCTTTCAAGGCGGCTTCGGCCAGATATGCGGAAACCCCCGCGTCGCTAATAGCCATTTTGTTGCCGATAACTGCTATTTCTTGAACAATCTCCAATATTTCAACGCAAGCCCTTGCGATTTCTAGGGGCGTCTCTGTGGCATCCTTCAAAGCCCCCTGGATGAGTGATTCTTTGCGGACTTTTTCTTCGGAAGTAGTGGCCGTCATTTTGTAATGCCCCATGAATTTGTTAAACACACCCATATCGTCGTTCATGAGGTCTTCGGAGCGGCTTATAAGGGCTAAAGCCCTATCCCTTATGGAAGTAACCTGCGCTTCAACATCCCTATATTTCTTCTTGCCTATTGTAAGGCTTCCTACCATGGCTGCCATTGAGGCCGCAAACGCGGCGGCTATAGCCGACACGCTTCCACCGCCGGGGACGGGCTCGCTGGACGCAGCCACCCTTAGCACGTCTCTTAGGCTTTGGTCAAACAAATCTGTCACAAAACTTACCTCCCCTATTTCCCTTGGCTAATCGGCCATTGCCACGGCCTTGAGCAAGTTTTTCTGAATAAGCGCAGTGGTCAGGCTGCCCACTCCGCCCGGAACAGGGGTTATGGCCCCCGCCACCTGGGAAACACCTTCATAATCTGCGTCGCCCACCGTCTTGCCATCGACCTCGTTGATTCCCGCGTCAACCACAATGGCACCGGGCCGTACCATGTCCTTGGTCAAAAGACCCGCCTTTCCGGCCGCCACTACGATGATGTCTGCCTTCAAAGTGTGAAAAGCCAAGTCTTTTGTCCTTGTGTGGCACACGGTGACGGTAGCGTTTTCGTTTAGTAACAAGAAGATAAGCGGCTTGCCCACAGTGTCGCCCCTACCGATAAGGCATACGTCTTTTTTCTCTAGCGGAATTCCGTTTCGCTTCAAAATCTCTATACAGCTTTGGGGGGTTACAGGAAATAGCCCGTCTTTTACAGTGAACATCCGGCCCCTGTTGATGGGGTTTATCCCGTCAATATCCTTCTTGGGATCTATGGCAATCATGACACGCTCTTTGTTCATATGGCGCGGCAGGGGTAATTCCACCATTATCCCGTGGCAGGTTTCGTCCGCGGCTAAAACCTGTAGTGTCCTTAAAACTTCTTCTTCTGAAACGGCTTCATCGAATTTCCAAAGCTCAAAGGCAATACCTGAGTTTTTACAGGCGCGTTCTTTTGCCTTTGCGTACATGACCGATGCCGGGTCGTCGCCAACCAGGACAACCGCCATTTTGGGGACTACACCTTTTTCTTTAAGGCCTTGAACTTCGGCCCTCACTTCACTTCTTATGGAAGAAGCGACTTTTTTGCCGTCGATAATTTCAGCTGCCATAGAAGAATGTCTCCTCCCTTTCTAAAACCCAAACGAGATCCTATTCCATGAAAGATCTTTCCACAACGAGGAACGGTATACCTTTTAGTCCGTTAGATTCGCCCAAAAAAACAAGCCCGGCAAAGGGCTTGTCTTTTCGCCTATGTTACTCCTACAGCTTTGTGCCGCACCTGGAGCAGAAATTGTCGCCCGGGTTTAACTGCGAACCGCACTGACGGCAAAAAAGTCTGTTCTCCACAACGCCTTCTGTGCCTCCAACTTCAGTGAAAGCCTCTCCATCAGCTGTTTCCTGCGCTTTTTGGGCTTCAGCGTCGTTTTCCGACCTAACTTGATCGATCTCCTGCTTTTTCGCCTCGATACGGTTTTCGGTTTCGTCCACTGCCTGCAAAAGCTCATACAATTCGGGCGGCATTGTTGCGCCAGTTTTGTACAGCGTATGAGCAGATCTGCCCACGTCTTCAAACTTGCGCCCGCGCTCGTTTTCCAGGGACATAAGATCAAGCCTAAGTTTGCCTATTTTGGTGATATCTTTGGTTTCTTGAACTATAGTCTCCGCACCGGCCCGAATGGTTTTACCCAGCCTCGTCCACAAATCTTTGCCTTTCCCGTCTGAACCTTGGGTAGACATATAACCACCTCCTCCATAATTGTACCCATATATCTTCTGTCGGTTAATACGCTACTAAGTTTCCCATGTCTCAATAAGAAGAGTCTATAGGGAGAAACTAAGCTCGATACCAAGGAAAGGAGACAAAGGCCCAAAAATGCCCAAAAACGAAGATTACAATATGGCCGCAATGGACGACTCAAGCCAAAATCCCACATCTCATGTTGTGGACGAACTCAGGAAGTCGTTTAAGCCGCCGGGTGCGGGCGCGCCTACAACGCCTGCGGAAAAAATAGAAGACGCCCTGGGACAAGTGCAGAACCAAATACGGGAAGAGCAAATGTCTGTGGAACAGAACCTGCAAAATTGCCTGTCCAAAGCCTCAACCCATGTGGCAGATTCCCAAGCCATAGATACTCTGTTCGCCCTAACGCAACAGGTGGCATCAATAGTAACCCAAGGCGAAGAAAGCCTGAGGGCCAATTCTCAGCAAGTAAGCGAACTGGTGACCCAGCTTGGTTCCCAGTTGGCCATGCAGCAATCTAAATCCGATCGCCAAGTGGCCATGTCTTTACAGCAGGCAGTTTCAGCTTTATCGAATGCGCAAAGTGCCATATTTCAAAGCATGGCGGTATCTGAAATGAACCAGATGGTTAAGGGGGCTCAGCAAACTGTAAAAGACGTCATAGCCCCGGGGCAAGTACAGTAACTCGGATTTAACTTGGTTCGGCAGGAGTTCGAAACCCATAACCGAGGCGCGCCAGGCTCTCAATGAGATCCGGGAGCGCCTCCACAGTGTTTGCAATCCCTTCATGCAAAAGAATGATGCCGCCGTTTGTGGCCTGATTTATGACCCTCTCCACGACCTCGTCCGGGGTATTGGCGCCTAGATCTGCCCCGCCCACGTTTGTCCACATCATTACGTTTAGCCCAAGGCGGGCGGCCTGTAAGATCTGGTTGCTATCCAGCCCGCCCCCGGGCGGCCTGTACAGATATGGCTCGTATCCCGTTTGCGCCACAATGGCATCCCGTGCTTTTTTTATGTCCCCCAAGACTTCGGATGTGGGAAGTCCTGTTAGCGGTTTATGTTCAAACCCGTGAACCCCCACAGCGTGACCCTTTTCAACCATCTCCCGAACAAGCTCCGGATGTTTTTCCGCTTTTTCGCCTATGACAAAGAAAACTCCTTTCACGCCGTACTTATCCAGCGTTGACAAAATCGGCCCTGTTGTCAGCAAGTCAGGCCCATCGTCGAAAGTCAGGCATATACCTTTATCTGGCTGCGGGAAGGCCGGTATTGATGGTTCGGGGGCAACCGGTTCGTTTTGTATTTCCGGCGGGCTTACCGACATGGGTTTTATGGTCAGCACTTGTCCCACATATATGCGGTTAGGATTTGTTATTTTGTTCTGAGTTTGTATGAGTTCCAGCGAAACCCCATACCTACTACTGATATATGACAAGGTTTCACCGGGCCTTACTGTGTGGTGCTCCGGGGGCTCTTTTTTTATATACGACACGGCCAAAGCTTGCCTGGTTTTGGGGCCCACAAGGCCATCGGCGGTTATTTTCACGCTGTTTTGAAAGGAAACCACGGCCCGTTCAGTGACAGGGCCGAATTCCCCATCCACCGAACCCGAGTAGAAACCTAACGCAGCCAAGACTT
>CAYPVF010000001.1:60060-64672 GCA_964414105.1 uncultured Eubacteriales bacterium | reverse complement strand
TGCTGCAATCCCGATACTGATGCGCCCTGGTGACCTTGTTTTAACAGGGAGCTGCCCTCCAAAAAGCTCTGTACGCCAGTGGAGTACTGCGCTTTTGCGGGGTGAGATAAAATCGCGAACGCGGTCGCAAGCAAAATACAAAAGGTCACAAAACGCTTTTTTTCTTTTGTTACCGGGCTTCCCCCCATAAAATTACCCCCCGGCGCTTTTACAACTTATCATTGCCATAGCGCAGGGAGGTTATACCTTTGCAGTGAAGGTTATCCATTACGAGTTGACGCCTAGAATGCCTCCGCAAGCACCGGATACAGTGGAAAACCCCAAGCGTTTCAAGAAAGCTACAAACCCCACAAAAGGGGGAAATAGCAGGGTTCCGAGAACCAGCGACACCACAGCATAGCCAAGCCCTATAACTAACCCATACACCAATCCGTGTGATTGCGTCTTTCTGGAAGTTATGAAGGCGGCCACACCAAGCGCCAAAAAACTGCCTATGTTGACGACCCACGACAAGATTCTTTCATCAAGGCTACTGAAGTAAACAACAGTCGCCGCTATTAATACCAACGTAACCGCCAAAACTATGGCCCAAATAACACCGCCCCCAGCTGATTTTGCGGAAAAACCCTCGTCGGCCCGATTTCTAGTGGCCCAACCTTTGTAGCTCATTTGCACCCACCCCCAGTTTTCTATATTAGGAACAAGGGGTTGGTATTCTAGGCTAAAACGGCCAGGATGTGTCCTTTAACACTGGAATTAGGGCTTCGTCGGTAAGGTCGGTGAGAAGCGGCGTCAGGGAGACGAAATTCCGTTTGATCGCCCATATGTCTGAGCCCTCGGGTGTTTCGCCTCTGTTGGGGCCTCCCCCCATCCAATACCACCATCGGCCTTTGGGGTCTTGTCTTTTTTGGAACACATTCTCGTTAGCCCGCCCCCCAAGGTGAGTCGCCATGACGCCAGCCAACTTCTGCCTTGGCACATTGGGAATATTCACATTTACAAGGTTCGGCCATTTGGGGTCTGTATGTGCCTTCTTTACCAAAGCAATCACGAATTCAGCCGCTTCTGTGTAGTCAAGATTGTCATATGCAGTCAAAGACACAGCCATGGATCTTACGCCCGCAAGCGCGCCTTCCAACGCGGCAGATACTGTCCCGGAATAAAACACATCGGGCCCCAAATTTGAGCCCCGGTTGATGCCCGATATCAAAAAATCGGGCTTTGCTTCCACAATCCCTTCTAAGGCAAGCTTTACACAGTCTGCCGGCGTGCCCCCGGCTGAGAATATCTTGAACCTTGGGTCGGCAAAAGCTATTTCCCTGACCTCAATAGGGGTGTGCACGCTTATGGCATGTCCTGTGGCGCTTCTTTCTTTATCGGGCGCTACGGTAAGAACCTCCACATCTGTGAAATTCTTGGAAACTTGTTCCATAAGTGCCCAAAGCCCGTCAGCGTTTATTCCGTCGTCATTTGTAAAAAGTAAACGCAAGGCGCAAAACCCCCTTTCAGAACTCAATCGTTTTCTTCTTGCCCGGTGCTTATTCCCGAAATCCATTGTGCGATGCGCCCCATGGCTATAACGCCCGGACATGTAACTTTAGAAATGTCGGAAAACCAATTCCAGAAGTCGGCAGCCCACGGAGAGCCCCCAGGTACTGCTTTCGGATCCAAAATCACAACTGCGCAGCGGGTTTTAGTGTCTATGAGCCGTTCCACATGGGCGCGTAGGGCAAGCACCGCTTGCCCCAAATTGATCTCCGCAAAAGGATTGCCGCATAAACCATGCAGTTCTTTTTTTCTCAATTCGTCCAAAGGGTTTGGCGGCATGAAAGGTACTTTGGTTACCACTAAACACCTGGGCACAGGGTCTAGGTAGCCGGGAAATTGCGTGGTGGAAAACACAACCGCATCATCTTTACCAAGTTGTTGGATGATGGCATGACCACCATCGATACCCACGCCATAAACCGCCACGCCCTGGGATTCAATGGGTCCCTCACACAATTGGTAAACGGCCCTTAAAACCCTTCGGGAAGGAAACAAAGCGTGAACGCCTTTTCTTTGGCCGTTCACCAGCGTTTGAAGAATCCTGCTGACATACCCTTCGTATTCATGTGTTTTAGGTAAAGGGTGTTCATCCATTGCCACAAAAAGCACATTGGTGGGTGCAGTCTCCCGAAAGCTCACCTTTTGCGTATCCTCTTCCAAACCAAACATATACCTAAAACCTACGGAGCCCTGTAAGGTGTCTGCCAGGGGGGACATTAAAACAGCCTGCCCCAAATTGTTCTGAATATAGGACAAAGCCTGTGCCCCAGGCCAAAGCGCTTTTTTACTCAAGATAGGTTGGTTTTTCTGGTCTCCGTATCCCGCTTCGAGCATGATCACCGTTCCGGGGGTGTCCAGCAGCAGACACTCAACCCACTCATTGACTTGCCCCGCCTTTTTCAACTCATCTCTCGCTTCTGACAGAAGCTCAAGTATTTGCGGTGAAGCAATACAACCGGTTCCCCGCAGCTCATCCTTGGCCTTTTGGACCAGTCCAGAAAAGGACTCGGGAGCTTGGCCGTTGAACATCTTGATTGCCGAAGAATTCAGTTCGGCCAAATTCACTTTGGGCTCTTTACGCTGCCATACCCTTAGTAATTCGTGGCAGTTCCAAACAACAACTTTATCCCAACCGCCTTGCAGTTCTAACCCTTTATAGTAGTTCGCGCAGGAAACAGGTTTTTGGCTGTTTTCCGCACGAACGGCAAAACAGTCACTTGCCCAAGGGCACTGAACACGGCACGAAATGTCGTGAGGACATGCCAGGCTCTTCATGACCCCCACGGAAGTCATCACTTGGATATCTGAAAAAGCGCCTGTGTCGGTGATCTCAACCCACCGCGCCACAGACGCCAAAAAACGCAAATCGTTCACATCTTCTTTTGAGAACTCTCCCTTTGAGACTTGTTCCATAATTTCGCGGAATTTTGCCAAGCACAAATAATCGTTTGGCGGCGCTATATGGCTAACATTCCCCTTTAAGCTGGCATCCGGAAACCCCAAAAGAAGAACCCTAGACCCTTTAGCCTGGGAATACCAAAGCGCCCCGTCGACTACGGCATCGGCGCAGTCAGGCGCGTCGCTTATGTTCACCAGCGTAACGCCATTATCGCTATCCGAAAGCATATCCATAATCCGCATACTTGTTTCGCTTTGAAATGCTTCCGTTACCGTAGCAGGATTGGCATCGGATAAAAGCTTGGGTTCGCTTCCGAACAGGCTTGGTTGGGGGACAGCTTGTTCCTTCGTGCTCATAAAAAGGTTTGCCGCAACCCAATTACCTCCCATTATGGAGATTATGCGGTTTTTGGTGACCTCCGGTATGCCGGCCGCCGCGTTTTGAATGATTCGAAATATGTTGCCTGAAACCAAAGCATCATCGTACGCCCGGTGGGCCTCGGTTACACTAACCCCCAAGAACTCAGCTAAATCCACCAGTTTGTAAGTTTTTAAACCCGGGAACACAATACGGGCGAGCTCTAGGGTGTCATATACCCGGGCTTGGGGAAAGCTGGGCATCTGTTTCTGTAAAAAAGATACATCGAATACCGAGTTGTGCCCCACCAAAGGCAAATCGCCGCAAAACAACTCTATTTCACCGGCGGTTTCTTGTGAAAAAACCTGGCTTCTTTCTAGTTCCTCCGGGGAAATTCCAGTAAGACGAAGAGTTTTTAAGGGGACTTCCTTTTGAGGTTTCAAAAGAGTTGACCAACGCTCAGCCACTTGCCCACATTTGAACCTTACAAGCGCAATCTCCAATATCTCGTCCTTTTCCCAGGAAAGCCCCGATGTTTCCAAGTCGAAGGCTATATAATCTGCCACTGGCAGCCTACATCCCTTATCCAAACCGTCCAAGCTCTATCTACCTCCCAAAGTGCCCGTTTTTTTGCCAAATCCAATGCTATAATGGGTTTATTCTGGAGGTGTCATCTAGTGCCAAAAGCAACAGTGCTACCAACCCGAGAACTCGTGGATTCACAGAACATGTCACAAAGCCTTGCCGTGGTTATCGATGTTCTTCGGGCCACCTCATCCATAGTGCAAGCTTTTTCTTCGGGTTCAAAGCGTGTGATCCCTGCTATGAATCGATCCGAGGCGCTTGTGATTAAGAACAAATACCCTGAGGCACTTTTGGCGGGAGAAGAAGAGGGCCTTAAAATCCCCGGATTCGATTTAGGGAATTCGCCCAGAGAATATACAACCCAGGTTGTTCGCGGTAAAACCATTATCACAACCACCTCCAACGGGACAAAGGCGATATTAGGGGCCGCGTCTCAAGGAGCTGACCCCGTTTTAATATGTTCTTTTCTTAACCTTTGGGCAGTAAAAGATTTTATCCGCAAATCGCAAAGAAGTGACGGCAAAGATGTGTATATAGTTTGCGCCGGCTCTTTAGGCGACTTTTCTTTAGAGGATTTTGCCTGTGCCGGGGCGTTAGCCAACGAGCTTGAAGCCTTGGGATATTGTCTGAACCCCGACGCGAAAGAGGCTCAAAGACGTTTCATACCTTACGGCCAAAACATCCTGCAAATCTTGGAAGACTCGCACCACGGGCAAAACCTCA
>CAYPVF010000001.1:43387-60038 GCA_964414105.1 uncultured Eubacteriales bacterium | reverse complement strand
TAGGCTCACAAACAGTGGTTCCCGTTTTGACCAAGGAAGGGCTTGTGGTTTCAGCTTAGTAAAAATGCTTTGAACAAAGGATGATACACTTGCAATCGGCCATTCAGCCAATAGGTGTGACTATAGCGTTCGCCGCTATTATGATTTTGTCCATAAAGAAGATGGAACTGGCCAAAGTCATGTTTATCGCCTGCATCATTATGGCACTTACCTCGGGCTTGAACATCAAAGAAGCCCTTACCACTGTCCTGAGTGCTTTTACCGATAAAGCCACCATCGAATTGGCGCTCGCGGTATTCGCTATAGGCCTTTTTTCAACCACCATGAAAGAATTCGGTCACCTAGAAAAAACCGTTGAAGGCCTACAAAATCTTTTAGGAAGCGCCAAAGCGGCCATAATGGCCGTGCCTGCTTTATTGGGTACAATGCCGGTTTTAGGCGGCGCGGGACTGTCGGCGCCCCTTGTGGACCGTTTAGGGGACTCTATAGGCCTTTCCAAGGACACTAAGGTTTCTGTCAATATGGTTTTTCGCCACGGAATGAGTTTTTGTTTTCCGTTTGCGCCTGGTCTTCTTTTGGCCTCCCAAATGACAGGTTTCGATGTTGTTACCATAATTAAACGTCTTTGGCCCATGTCTTTGCTTTTATGGGTAACAGGATACTTCGTGCTCATAAGGCCGTCTGACGCGGCGCAAGAGACTGCCGCCGGCTCAGCAGACGATATAGGTCAGCTTCCCCAGAAAAAAACAAGGTTTTCAGGTTTGATGGTTTTCGTGAAATACGGAAGCCCATTGCTACTAGCCCTTATTTTGGGCCTGGTTGCCAAATGGCCCCTTTGGCTCGCACTTGTGACAGGCACGGGGGCATCGTTCATTCTTGGAATGATGGAGAAAAACTCTTTACCCGCCTTCAAAACCCTTTTCAAAGGCTCAAACCCCGGTCAAGTGCTGGCGATGTTTTGGATTATGACTTTTACCCGTTTTGTGAGTATCTCTCCTGTTTTTACCGACCTTGTAGCCAAACTGACATCGAAAGGCATATCGCCCCCTATTTTAGCTACGATCCTGCCCTTAGCGTTTGGTTTTGGCAGCGCTTCCCAAGTATCAACCATAGGGGTTCTTATGCCTATCTTGATTCCCCAAACCGTAAGCAATAGCACCGCTTTGTTTATGGTTTGCTTGATTTATGCCGCAAGCTTTGTAGCTTATTTTGCCTCTCCATTGCACCTTTGCCAGATTTTGACCTGTCAGTACTTCGGGGTAGACATCGCACAGTTCTACAAACGAAGTTGGCCGATATTGGCGGGGTTGGCGGTAGGCGTCTTTGTGTATTTCGCGTTTTTACTGAGGGTGTTCTAACAGTAAGTTTTGCATTCCCAGCGCGTTTGTGGCTGCCTGCCCGGCATGGCAGTTATTGAACAAAACGTAAGTGTCTTTGGCCGCCTGGGACATTTTTATTATGTTGGGTAACCAAGATCGAAGTTCGATCTCGCTGTATAGATAGTCGTACCTTTCCCAAGCGTGAGTATGGTCAAACCACCGCTTGGCATTTCTTCCATGGAACCTGATATATGCGGGGCTAGAGGTAACTCGCATAATTCGGGGAAAAAGTGTTTTCAAATCGGGTTCGTCCACCACGCAAAAAGCAATGCCCTGGCTTTTTAGGCCATGGAACACATCATCTCGAGCCCATTCCCTGTTACGAAACTCCACCACGGGAGGCGCCAGAGGCATTTTCGTTTTCAAAGATAACACATAATCAAGATTTATTTCCGAATACCGATACGACCAAGGGAATTGAAACAGTATGCACCCTAGGTTACCCGCTTCGGAAAGGGGCTCGACGCCCGCCTTAAAAGTGTCCAACTCTTTATTAAACAAATGCGCCGGGGGGATCTCGTGCGTCAAAGTTTTGTGGGCCTTTACCGAAAAACGAAACCCGGCGTGAACTTTTTCAGCCATGGCCTTCATATTTTTGGCCACCGGCTGTCGGTAATACGTGTAATCCAGCTCCACGCAAGGGAATTGCTGACAGTAGTATTCAAGATACTGCTTTTGTTTCATCTCTTGCGGGTAAAATATGCCCTTCCAATCGGCGTAACTAAAGCCCGCTGTCCCCACGTATAACACACTGACCCCCCCGCTTAAATAGTTATCCCGATATGAACTTCTCTTGGGGCCTGGCCCAGCTAAAAACCTGATCTTGGTCAAAGAACAGGGCAATCTCTTTTTCGGCAGATTCGGGTCCATCTGAGCCGTGGACCAAATTGTTGGAGATGTCTAGGGCCAAGTCACCGCGTATAGTGCCTGTGGGAGCCTTTGAAGGATCGGTTGCACCCATGGCCTGCCTAGCGTTGGCGATTGCATTTGGGCCCTCCCACACCATGGCCACTATCGGTAAAGCTGTTATGTACTCCACCAGGCTTGCGAAAAATGGTTTCCCGACATGAGCGGCATAATGCTTTTGCGCTAAGGCTTCATCCATCCAAAGCATTTTTATGCCCGCAAGCTTAAGCCCTTTTCTCTCAAATCTTCCTACTATTTCACCAACAAGCCCTCTAGCCATACCGTCAGGTTTTATCAGGATAAGCGTTCTTTCATTCAACAAATCGTCTCCCCCCTAGCTTTTTATGGCCTCCACAGTATTGGCGTCAAGCCGTTTCACTATTTGCGTGACTAACTCTACGGCGGCGTCGTAATCGTCTTTGTGTATGATGCCGGCATGACAGTGGACATACCGGGTAGGCACTGCAATACAGATACTTGGCACACCGTTCTTGTACACATGAATTCGCCCGGCATCAGTGCCGCCCCCGGGCATGGTGTTGAATTGGAACGGTAGTTTTGTGTCTTTTGCGGTTTGTATCACAAAATCCCTGAATTTAATATGGGGAATCATGGAGCTATCGTAAAGCAAAATAGTGGGGCCTTCGCCAAGCCTGGATCTGGCTTCATGCTCTTGCACCCCAGGGGTGTCGCCGGGAATATCCGATTCAAGAGAAACCCCTATATCCGGCTCTACCATTGACACGCTTGTAGTCGCCCCTCTTAGCCCCACCTCTTCTTGAACAGTGCCCACGCCATATACCGTGTTAGGGTGTTCTATGGACTGAAGGTTTCTTATTACGTCCATGAAGATAGCGCAGCCAATCCTGTCATCCCACGCCTTGGCCATGAGATATTTGGGGTTTTTCATCTGCGCGAAAGGCGACACGGGAATTATGGGGTCTCCCGGGACAATTCCCATAGCTTCCGCTTCTTCCTTGGAAGAGGCGCCGATATCGATGAACATCTGGTCTTTTTCAACGGGCTTTTTACGCTCTTCTGCCTTCAAAAGGTGCGGAGGTTTGGAGCCGATAATGCCCAGTACATCCCCAAGAGCTGTTTTAATGGTTACCCTTTGGGCCAGCATAACTTGCTCCCACCAACCGCCCAAAGTTTGAAACTTCACAAACCCTTCTTTTGTTATGTAGCTTACCATCATACCTACTTCATCCATATGACCCGCCAGCATGATTTTGGGGGCATCAGACGACCCCATTTTCTTACAGATAACGCTTCCTAGGTTGTCTTTAGATATCTCGGCTAAACCGGTCATTTCAGATTGTATGAATTGGCCTACTTCGTGTTCGTAACCCGATACCCCCGGAAGCTCGGTAATTTTTTTCAAGAAAAGAATTCTATCGTCCACAAAAGCGCCCCCTATTTTGACAAAATCTTTAAGATACTTCTATGTTTCACCCTGAAAACCTTTTCAAATATGTTTTGACCGAAATCCCTTTCATAATAGAATAGACCCTGAGTTTGGTATCTCCCAGGGTCTATCCTTTCGGCGTCCCGTCATCATCGGTACTACCTAAAATGACTGATCACTTCCTTTGCCGGTAAAATGTTTACTAGCTTGCGCACACCCTTGGTTTTTGGGGGAACACGCCCCTTTTGAACTCGCTTGCTTGCACATCTTCCGCATTGAGGCTTTTAACTACCGCGTCCAATGCCACCCAAGGGTCAACCCTGTCGCCGCAAGTGAAAACGTCTACTGCGGCGTAACCTAATTCGGGCCATGTGTGAATCGCCAAGTGCGACTCTGAAATGACCACTACACCACTTACGCCTTGCGGCGAGAACCTGTGAAACGCTGTTTCTCTCACTTCCGCCCCGGCGGAGAGAGCCGCACTGACGAAGATCTCTCGGATCTTCTCGAGGTCATTTAAGGTTGAAAAATCACACCCATAAACCTCGGCCAGAACATGACGGCCCAGCCCCTGTTGCATCCTGCTCCCAGCCCCCTTTCAATTGTCAAGAGACCAACACACCTAAAACAACGCTAGATTGATTCTAGGGAACACACAAGTTGGTGTCAACAAGATACGTCAGCAATCGAAAACTGCCATTTCCCCGGATGGAGCCGCATAAACATCACAAAATACGCCTTTTTCCCGAAGCCTGCCAGTTACCGCGTCAACGGCCATCTCGGGGGTGTTGCAGTCCAGGCTCAGGTGAGCCAGCACCACCTGACGCGTGTTACTATTTACGAGAGAACCTAACGACTCCGAGGCTTGGTCGTTTGATAAGTGTCCAAGCTTTCCCAGAACCCGCCGGATGAGATATATAGGGCGCCCCGAATTTTTTTCCATGTCAGTATCATGGTTTGACTCAAACACCAAATGAGTGGAATCGCAAATCCCATCCCTGACGCTATCAGGTACATAACCTAAATCAGTGACAAAAGCCGCTTTTCCGCCCTTGGACCTCACTGTGAAAGCCAAAGGCTCGGCGGCGTCATGCGGCTTCGCCAATGCTTGAACGGTGAGCCCATCTACGTCAACGTATTCACCTGCCTGAATGACTTTAACCAAAGAAGAATCTATATGGCTTCCGACGTTGTTCATATACCAGCCCCAAAACCCCGGGGACGAATACACGGGTATCTGGAACTTCTGCGCCACCGGAGTAACCAATGACATGGCACAAACGTGATCTGCGTGTTCGTGGGTGATGAAAAGGCCGCTGATGTCTTCGGGTTTCATGCCAAGCTCATCCAGGCATCTTACAAGCCGCCTTATGGATATCCCGCAATCTATTAAAACGGGCCGCGTATCGTCTGACCAAGCCAAATATGCGTTACCCTTTGTACTCGAACTGGAAAGCGACGCGATATACACTAATTAATCAATCCTAAACCTTTTTTTGCCTTTAGGTTTTCTTCGGCACAAAACCTTATTCTCCGCCCTGCCTTAAGGTTCCTTTGACAGGTTAAAAGGTTATACGTTAAACCGGATGTTCAGGATATCTCCGTCTTTTACCAAGTAATCTTTACCTTCGAGCCGAAGCTGGCCTTTTTCTCTGCATGCTTTGAGCGAACCCGCTTCCCTCAATTCCTGGTAGGAAACAACCTCGGCCCGGATAAAACCTTTTTCAAGATCGGTGTGTATTTTCCCCGCGGCCGTTTTAGCGTTGCTGCCTTTGGTCACAGTCCATGCCCTTACTTCGTCTTCGCCCACGGTGAAAAATGATATGAGCCCCAAACCTTGGTACGAGGCCCTGGCAATGCGAGACACACCCGTTTCCGAAAGGCCGTATGCCTCCAGAAAGGCCAGCCTTTCGATTTCAGGAAGTACGGCTATTTCGGCCTCCACCTCTCCTGAGAAAACCACAACGGGATACCCGCCCTGCTCTGATTTCATCTGTATATAGGCTTTACCGGGGTAGTCTTCTTGCGCCAACACGTCTTCCGAAACATTAACCGCAAGGATCACCGGTTTCATGGTGAAAAATGCGAAATTCGATAAAAATGCTTCCTCGTGTTGAAGAAAGTCGATATTTCGCAAAGGAATGTTATTATCCAAAGATCGCCTGCATTTCTCCAGGAACTCGGTTTCCCCGGCCGCAAGTGGTTTGGCCTTGTTTGACCCCAACCGTTCTAAACGGCTTTCAACAGAGGATAAGTCGGCAACGAAGAATTCTGTCTCCACGTCGTCTATAAACGCGGTTTCTTCTGCCCCGTCCCCCGACGCCAAAAAATCGCCTATAACGATGATGAGAGCGTCCAAAGTCCGAACGCTGTTCAGAAATTCCTGACCTTTATACGGCTGCAAATCGCATAGGTCGATGCGGGCATAGGTAGTCTTTTTGGGCCTAAACAAATCTGATAGCCAATCGACCCTGGCATCGGGAACCTCCACAATCCCCACTGAGGAAGCCCCGCCCCTGGCAGTCTGTTCTTTACTTGCCTGTGTTAAAAGCCGAAATAAAGTGGTCTTTCCGGTCTGCGGCTTTCCTACTAGGCCGATCCTCATACCCCAAAACCCCCGAATACGATGTAGAGCGGCCAGGACAACCTGACCGCTCACCTATTCTAACCTCTTAATATCAAACCGTTCAAGAAATCTTGGAGTTTTGCACTGCCCGCTCTATTCTTTCCATTCCTTCCTTAAGCAGCGCTATCGGGCAACCTATGTTGAGGCGCATGAACCCCTCGCCTGACTCTCCAAAGGTTTTGCCATCGTTTAGCCCAACCTTGGCCTCTTCGTTAAGGAACTTTTTGAGTTCCTGATGGGATAAGCCTAAACCGCGGCAATCAAGCCAAATAAGGTATGTCCCTTGAGATCTTACCGGCTTTATGGCGGGTATCCTTTCTTTGCAGAAATCAACCACAAAGTCCCTATTCTTCTCCAGATACACCAAAAGCTCATCGAGCCACTCATCCCCGTGCCTGAAGGCGGCTTCAGTGGCAATCAAGCCAAACAAACCCGGGCTCCCCATAATACCTGCCCTTGCCTGATCCCATTTGGCCCGAACTTTTTCATCGGGAATGATGGTGAAAGATGCGTGAAACCCCGCCAAATTGAATGTTTTGCTGGTAGCCATGCAAGTTATGGAGTTTTTGGCGAACTCGGGAGAAAGAGAGGCGAAAGGTATGTGCTTATGACCACTATACACAATATCGCAGTGAATCTCGTCTGAAATAACCACAGCACCCGCGGAAAGCGCTATATCTCCCATTCTTTTCAGCTCGTCAGCCGTCCACACCCGGCCCACGGGGTTATGAGGGTTACACAAGATGAATGTTTTCGCTTCAGGGTCTTTGAACTTTTCGGCGAAATCATCAAAATCGATATCGAACTGGGAACCATTCCATTTGAGAGCGTTTATGGCAGCTGTGCTGTTTTGATTGGATACTGATGAGTAAAAAGGCGGATACGCGGGGCTTTGAATGACTACTTTCCCATCCGGACCGGCGAACGCCTTGACTCCGGTGTTCACGGCAGGCACGACGCCGGGGTTAATCATTATCCAGGATGGGTCTATCTCCCATCCGAACCTTCTTTTCACCCTTTGTACTATGGCGTCTGTGAACCCGTCAGGCGTCTTGGTGTATCCGTATATCGGGTGTGTCACTCGTTTTTGGAGGGCCTCTACCACAGGCGGAGGCACGGGAAAATCCATGTCCGCAACCCACATGGGCAAAACATCTTCTGAACCAAACAGCGTTTGAACACTATCCCATTTTGAACTGCCGCTTCCGCGGCGTTCGGTAACCGAGTCAAAATCGTATTTCATAGTCTAAACCCTCCATTGTCCGACCCTATTTGCCTTCTTCTTTTATACCGTTATATTTCTGCGAAACGTAAGCTTTTCCCTGCCCTTGCCTGTTTCTACCTAGCGCATGTTTGCGCTCTTCCACCATCGATGGAATGAGACGCGCCGGTAATAAAGCTTGCTTTGGGTGACGCCAAGAAGAAAATAAGCTCGGCGACCTCATCTGCTGTACCCACGCGACCTAAGGGATGGGTGCTTTTGCTATGCTCTAGAAATGTTTCGTAGGCATCCGGGCCCATTCCGCTTCTCTTGTGAAGTTCGGTGACAATAACACCTGGATTTACATTATTCACTCTTACGCCTTTTGAAGCCACCTCCAAGGCTACACAACGGGTCATCTGTTCAAGCGCCGCTTTGCTGGCGCAGTATGCCAGAATTCCGGGAAAGGCTCGTATTCCAGTGACGCTTGAAAGATTAACGACGTTCCCTTTTTGGCAAATTAAATGTGGCATGCACAATTGCATAAGGTAGAATGGGCCCCTAACGTTGAGATTCATCATGTAGTCCCAATCGGCCAGTGAGGTGTCCTGCACAGTGCCGTTGGCGATAATTCCCGCGGCGTTTACCAGCACATCGATACGCCCAAAACACGCTATCGTTTCATCTACCAAACGCTTTATGTCTTTTTCGTCGGTCATGTCTCCCGCAATTGCTTTCCCGTTTCCGCCCGCGGCTTTGATGCTTTCAACGACTTCGTCCAACTTTTTCTGATTTCTCCCCGACACAACTACATTCATACCGTTCTCTCCGAACTTCACGGCGGTCGCCATGCCTATACCGCTTGTGGCCCCTGTCACAATAGCCACTTTGCCCATCATTTCGTTCATCTCAAAACCTCCAGACAATCCGCTAGTTTTGTAAAGTCGGCGGCCGTATTGTAGGCCTGCCCCGATATTCTCACAAGCCTGTGCCCTGAAGAGGGCCACGGGATAACCGGCACTTCCACCCCAAATTCGTGATAAAGGCGGTCCTGAATAGGATCAAACCACCTGTCCCCAGGCGCGGGCTGCGTTTCCAGGGGTAGGATAGGCAAAGATGCCATAGACCCTATCATTTCGGCGGGAACATCCCACGCCACCCCCGCCCTGTCCGCCAGCATCTTGCCGGCTTCCATGACCATACTGTGGTTTTTCGCCATTAGTTCCTCAATACCGCCTTCATACAAGGACCCCAGAAAACTTAAGGCTTTTTCCACAAGTATAAAAGGGGTATAATCATCCGTCCCTGTCCAGTCAAACTCCTGCAAAAATATGCTTTTATGGGTTCTTCTCGAGTTGGCTCCGTGGCTTATGGTTGCCGGACGAATTTCTTCACGCACATCTTCCCTCACGTGCAGGAAGGCAGAACCTTTGGGGCAGCATAGCCATTTGTGGCAATTCCCAGTATAGTAATGGGCCCCAATGGAATCCAAATCCAGGGGAATCATACCCGGGGCGTGGGCGCCATCCACCAGCACCCTTACCTTGCTACCCTTCAACTGCTCCACCATATCTTTTATGGGAAAAATGAGTGCGGTGGGGCTTGTAATATGATCGATCAGGAGCAGGCGGGTATTTTTGGACACAGCCCCCAAAACAATATCCCTGACTTTGCCCGGTGTAATGCCCTTAAAAGGGATCTGAACCACGCGGGCTTTTGCCCCGTACCTTTCGGCTACAAAATTCACTGCGTTTTGGCATGCGTTGTAGGTGTGATCGGTAGTAAGAATTTCGTCCCCCTCACTGAACCTAAGAGATCGTAAAACCGCATTTACACCTGTGGTAGCGTTTGGGACAAACGCCAATCCTTCTGGATCTGTCCCCAGAAATCTTGACAACGCTTGCCTTGAAGAATCAAGCATACCGTCGAGTTCCCTTTGAAAAAAACGAACGGGTTGACTGTCAACATGTGACTGCAATTTGTATTGTTCCGCCAAAATCTTGAGCGGCGCAGCCCCAAAAGACCCGTGGTTTAGAAAAACAACACTTGAATCTAGCCGCCACATAGTTCTAAAATCCGGTACAGGATCGTGAAGCGCCAATTGGCCGTCACCCCTATGACTGAGGTTTATAGGTTCTTTCAAGATAATTCGTTCACTAGGTACGGCTACCCTGCCGCCACAGAAAAATGCTTTGACGGCGCCTTGGCACTTTGATACACTCAAGCCAATATACATAGCAAATCGAAGACGGGGACCAGTAGTTCGGGAAACACAGTGAAGAGAGCCGGGGATGGTGGGAATCCGGCCTGATGCCCCGAACGAATAACCCCCCGGAGTTCCACCCGAAAGCGATGCTTTGAGAAATAGCAAGTAGACGTGGACGGAACTGCACCGTTACTGGCAGGTGGGCATCGAGAATAAGTATTTGTGTCTCCGCGCCCGGCTATTGAGATGATTACCTGACAGTAACTGCGGGTAATAAAACTAGGGTGGCACCGCGAATAACCCCTCGCCCCTAAAGGGCAGGGGCATTTTGTTTTTGGGAGGGTTTTGAGATGACAAAAGACTATCTTTCCTACCTTCAATCAAACACCGCTCAATCCATTTTTCGCCTAAGCCAGGAAGTCATGACGTACTTACGTGAATACCTAAACCGCAAAGATTTTGTGGAGTTCCTCCCTCCCATCATCTCCACAATTACCGACCCGGGGCTCAGGGGAGCGGAACGTATATCGGTGTCGCTTTACGACAAAAAAGCGTATCTTACCAGTTCCATGGTGTTTCACAAACAAATTTTGGCAAGCGCTTTCAACAAGATTTACTGCTTCTCGCCCAACGTCCGGCTGGAACCTTGCACCCAAAAAGGCCAAGACGACGGGCGTCATTTGGTGGAATTCTGCCAGCTGGATTTGGAGGAAGCGTTTTGCACCATCGAAGACAGCATGGCACTGGCCGAAGGAATGCTGGTATACCTGCACGAAAAACTGCTAGAGAACTGCGGTTCTCTCTTGTCATCTTTTGAAAACCCGCTGACTGTCCCGAAGAAGCCTTTTGTCAGATTCAGCTACAACCAACTCTTCCAAAAGGCCCGGAAACTCGGGCTTGCCCTTCGTTACGGCGAGGATCTACCCGAATGTGTGGAGCTGGCAGTATCCCAAGAAGTCGGTGATTTCTTTTGGATAACCGACTACCCCGGAGAATCCAGAGGCTTTTACTACAAAGATCAAACCGGTACAGACAAAGTCCGCAGCATGGATCTTATTTACCCAAGAGGCTTCGGGGAAGCCATATCCGGCGGTGAGCGGGAATACGAGGCCTCAGTCATAAAACAGAAGGTTGAGCAAAAAGGGTTACAGCAAACGGATTTTGAGGATTTTCTGGAAATGGCAGGCCCCAACCTCAAACCTTCCAGCGGGTTTGGAATAGGGGTAGAACGCCTCATTCGCTATTTGTCTGGCGTCAAGAATATAGGATCAGTACGGGCATTCCCTAAGATTCCCGGCCAAGTGGTTATGTAACGCTCAGAAAACCCGATATGCTGTTGCCAATATAGTATTTTTCGCGCTTCTGGATGTCTTGGGAAAACAGATTAAACTTGTTCAATAGGGGATCTTCCTTTAGCAAAATCGAAGTGCCGATTTCCAAAGGGTTTTCTTTGCCCGTTAGTGGAGACAGAAGCTGCTTCCAAAGGGATAGCTGCCCCTGAGCAGACTTTATGGCACCTGTGGGGTCTTGGCAGAAACCGTAATGCCCATAACACGCGAAATCTGCTTTTGCACTCAGTAGCTTTTCCGTAGATTCCATAGTCGTGTCGTAAAAAAACCTGGGAGGGGTAGCGGGCCTCAAATAAAAACCCGGCGACTCGCAGACACTTTCTGAAAGACCCGCAAAATAATCTTGGGAATAATATATGCCGGCCGCTTCTCCAACAAACATAATCCTTTTATCTCCTGAAGAGACCACATACGACTGATGGTGGGACGCGTGGCCGGGAGATTCAATAATCGACAAATTGGGGACCTCCAATGCCGCGCCCGTCGCCACTATGCTGCTTTGTACCACAGGAAAGATTTCGCCGTACACCTTGGCGAGCTCCCCCAACGTATGAAGACTTCCGTTCCATAGCTTTGCGGGGTCGGCCAAATGCGGTTGCCCCTTGGGGTGGGATACGACCTTGGCATTGGGATAAGCTTCCAGGATTTGATGCAGACCACCGGCATGGTCGATGTGAACATGCGTCAACAAAATAAAATCTACCGCCTGTATTCCCATATGCTTTAAGCTTGAAATCAGGCTATCTGCCGTGGCCTTGGGGCCCGGATCTACCAGGAACACAACCCCGTCTTCTCGCTCTAAAAGCCACGGAGTAAGAAAATCACCGTACCCGGGAATAAGGGCCGGAAGCGTTATCCTGTAAAGGGACAGTTCGCCGTCGTGCAGCACCCTTGAAACTATAGCGTTGTTTGACCCGGCGTAGTTTTTCATTTTTCAATAACCCCGCTTCCCAACACAAAATCATGTCCCCCCTGAACATGTGACTGTTCCGGGGCTTCACTGTCTTCTGGAATGTCCCCCAAAATCTCCTCTATTAGGTCCTCGATTGTTATGATTCCAACGTGTCTTCCCTTTTGGGCTACAGCCGCCATGTGAACTTTGCCCTTGCGCATCTTTGCAAGCAGATCTAGCACATTCTGCCCGATATCTGCCGTAAAAGCATTTCGAAGCAAGTGCCTGGCCGTGTGAAAAACAGGAGTGCGGGGGCCCGGTTCGCCCAACACGCATCTCAACACGTCTTTCATATAGATGATACCGATTATAGTTTGGGTCTTATCATCCAACACAGGGATCCTGCTCAAACGGCGCTCCTTAAAAATGGCTAGAACTTCTTCCGCTGCGGCGTCGGGGGTTACTGAAATAACACTGTCCAAAGGCACCATTATTTCCCCAAGCCTTGTGTCGGACGAATCCAACACACCGTAAATAACGTCGGTGTCTTCCTTTGAAACATCACTGCTGTCACCCGCGAGATCCGCCGCGGCCCTTACTACTTCGTCGGAAACTATTGACCGGCCTGATACCTTCGGCACAATTTTAACTATGGATGCAGGCAAAGTCAGAAACAGCCAAGCCAAAGGCTTGAGCCGCCCCAAAACCCATTGCAGCGGTTCGGCACACGCCAAAGCAGTTTCGGTCGGCTTTGACGCGGCATATATTTTGGGAACGAGCTCCGAGAACAAAAACACCAAAAACGTTATAAAAAGCGGCACAAGCCCCAGAACAAGCGGGTTGCTCAAACCCAAAACGCGTGTCAAAGACAAACCCATGACAGAGGCAAGCACTGTGAACACGTTTGTACCAACCAAAATAGTAGAGATAGTAAGTTCTTTGGATTCAGAAAGCGACTTCAAAGTTTGGGCTCGGGTATTGCCGGAAGAAGCAAGTCCCGTTATGGCCCACATGTCCATCCCAATAAAAGCAGTCTCCGAACCCGAGAAAAAACCTATGAGTACAAGCGAAATAAGAAAAACCGACAGGCGAATAACCACTGCTAGCGGTATGTCCACGTCCATGTTACTGATTGCGCCTTCCTTTCAGAATTTGAACCAAAATCTTTTGCACTTTGGGGCCTTTCACGTCCTTCACGGTCAAACAAACACCGGATTTTTCGAGCCGTACTACATCACCCTTTTCGGGCATCTTGTCCAGGCTTTTCATGACCACCCCTGCCAGTGAATCACATTCATCCATGTCAAGCGCTACACCTGTAAAGCTTTCAAGATCTGAAAGGCTTATTCGGCCCGGGGCCTCCCATCCATCGTCAACCGGCATAACCCCGGTCTCGTTAATGTCATACTCATCTTGTATGTCCCCGACAATCTCTTCGATCAAATCTTCCAGCGTTACCAAACCGGAAACCCCGTCGAACTCGTCTACTACAATGCTCATGTGGATACCCGTGGATTTCATCTCATGAAGAAGAGTTCCGACTTTCTTCGTCTCTGGGACAAAATAAGGGGGCGTCGCGAACTCTTTTAGGGCGTGTTGGGCGAGCTCGTCACTACCCACGAGCTCTACCAAGTCTTTGATGTTGACAATTCCGGTGATGTTATCCGGGATGTCTTGAAAAATGGGAATCCTGGAAAACCCATGGCGGAGCATGATTTCAAGCCCCGCGGATACTTTTGTGTCCTCTTGAACGCATACCATGTTCGGCCTTGGCACCATTACGTCGACAGCTTCAAGCCCGCGGCTGTCTATCACCCCATGAATCATCTGTTTCTCATCGTTTCGTATCGCACCGGAGGTTTCGCCAAAATCCACCGCCGCAAGAAGCCTCGCCTGGCTAAGGTCCTGGGCTTTGGCAGACGCTTTGGGCAGAATTGCCGAAACCCAAGAACCCAATTTGTGCAAAGCGGCAGAAAACGGTTTTGTCCCAACATTTACAGCGTTTAGCCAAGAAGACATAAACATAAGAAAACTCTCGGGGTTAGCGGTGCCGATGAATTTCGGCGTAATCTCGCCGAACAATAACAAGAGCACAGTGCCTACTAAGGTTGCGACGAGATCCGCCAAACCCCCAGAGATACTAGACAACGACACAACTATTCTGGAAACGGTGAAAGCGAATGTGATGTTAACCAAGGTATTCCCCAAAAGTAAACCGGACAGTACTGAATATGGATCTTCCTTTAGGGCCAAAACCTTGGAAAGCCGCTTGTCACCGGCAAACGCACTTTTCAACTTTATCTGGTCAGATGAAAACAAAATACTTTCTGAACCCGAGAAAATCGCCGACAACGCAAGACAGAACACTGCCAAAAAGTACGTACTACCGCCGGGGTCGTCCACTCACCATCACCTTCCGAAACATTCTTATGCCTATTATATCAAATATCCGACAACATTGTTGTGCTTACGTCCCAAGCATACTTGGAAAACCTGTCAATATACGTTGTTGGTCGGAAGCGTCCATCTTCAGGAAGTTCTCTAGGCTCTGCAAGCTTACATGGGGCAAGCCGAAAATAAGTTCCGTGAAGTCCTTTTTACTGTATTTGTACTTGGATTCGAAATCAGTGAGGGCCTTAAGTCCATAATAATAGGTGTTGAAATAACCCACTTGGAATTCTTGCGCTCTCACCTGACCCCTTGCCGTATTCCTGTCGAAAGCCATTTCTTCCACATACAGATCCACAACTTCATCGATGCTTTTTCCGAAATAGCGCAAATACAAATCGGCTTTGATTCTTGTAGCTGTGTGGTGTCTTCTGTAAGCCACAAATAAGGGATAGAAAGGATCCTCGGGGAAAATCGGCTCCATGAGCCGTTCTGTTCTTAAACAGGCGCCTTCCAGAAGCGGCACCGACCTCGCGCCCATTTTGACCGTCTCAGGAAGCGGGTCCAGGGTCGCCCTAACCCATTGCACATGATGGCCGGGGTAGCACTCATGAACCGCGTTTACTTTTATCCACCCATCGGTAATGGCCTTGTAGTTGCCGTCGTTTAGGAAAACTTCCCCTAAAAGAGGCCTCCGTTTGGGGCACCCTCCGCCATATCCGCCCCACGGGTATGAGTCTCTGTACTGAGTCGGGGTCGGTACGACACGGCAATATTCCTCAGGAAGTTTGACAAGTTCGCGGGCAGCTTTTTGCGCCCTCACCAAATATCCCCGCATTCGTTCAAACATCTCATCGGGGCTTTGGGCCGGGCCCGCAAACCTATTCAGAACCTCTACCACTCCGGCCATATCTTTGGGATGAGGGGTGGCGCCAAGATTAATCCGTGAGGCTATTTGAAAAACGTCTTCCCTAGTGCTTTCGACCTCGTCATCATACCAACTGAGCAGCTCATCCAGTTCGATGCCTAGTTCGTCCCGTAAAAGAGTACGGTATACATCCTCATCCAGTTTGCCCTGAGCCCCTTCGCCCGATGAAGCTTCCCGCGTGCCTGCTATGGCAGCGCGCGCTTTCTCGGCCCACACCGCGCTTTTGGCCGCCACTTCAGCCAAAGTGTCCTCAATTTCGTTCAAAGCTGGTTGGGACAACCCTTTATATTGCTCAGGCACCAATGCTTTTGCCTGCATAGCGAACTTGCCCAACATTTTGCAGTCATCTGCCAAAGCAGATATATGCCCCGACTCGGTGACGGGTAACATAGATTCAATCCCGTCCCACAACGCGTCAGCCTGCCCGAATCTTTCCATAAACAGTTCATGGCGGGCCTGAGGCTCTCTGGAGTCTATGCGCCCCATATAATCGATGAAACCGGTAAGACCGCCCACAAAACGTCCCGGTCTATCAAAGGTGGTTTTGCTTTGGGACACGCGTCCCATAAGGAATTCCTGAAAATGATTCTTAAGCCAGGAAAACACGTGATCGGGCTCGGGCAACGCTTTGGTTTCCTCAAGCAACTCATTTAAAATGGCTGCTTCACGTTTGGGCGCGTCTTTAGTCGGTATATAAACTTGGTGCTCGAATTGTCTATTACTGTATAACCTGTCTACGTAATTGCCGCATTTGGCGTCAAGGCGCCTGTACTGTTGAACCAGATCGTTTTTTTCCTCTGTTACCAAGGCCGTAATCCCCTTTCCGTGAAGGATTTATTGCCGAAAGCCTGACAGCCCAAAAGGGCTATCAGGCTTTTCAAAACTGACTGCTCTAGAACTAATCCGCATCCACTCTTACGGTTTTTGCACCAAAGAATCAAACTCGGTCTGGAAGCGTTTTTTGTCCACATCGGAAAGCGCCAAGAATTTAGCGAAATTCTCCAGACTAATACGTCCCACCGCGAACAGAAGCTGGGTGAACGCCTTATCTTCGAGTCGGCTTTGGGCTTGGAGATCCTCCAGCCTCTTCATGCCGTAGTAGTAGCAAGTCATGTAACCGGGGTTTCGCTCCTGGTATCTTACCTGACCTCTTGCGGACACCCTGTCAAAACCCAGTTCCTTCATGTACAATTCCACTATTTCGTCAATAGGCCTGCCGTGGTAATGCATCATCAAATCAGCTTTGATTCGCACGGCGGTATGATGACGCCTGAGACGAACAAATAGCGGGAACACGGGGTCGTCGGGGAAGATCCACTCCATGAGCTTTTCTGAACGATGTGCTGTGCCTTCCAAAAGCGGGATGCC
>CAYPVF010000001.1:0-43377 GCA_964414105.1 uncultured Eubacteriales bacterium | reverse complement strand
CCCCTGGAACCAAGTTTAACAGTCTCGGGAAGTGTGTCCAAAGTGCTTCTGACCCATTGAGCGTGATGGCCCGGATAGCACTCGTGAATAGCCATCATTTTAAGCCAGCCGTCTGTCACTGCTGTATAGTTGCTGTCGTTTAGGAAAACGTGGCCAACCATTGGCCTTTGCTTCGCGTCGCCGCCGCCGTAACCTCCCCACGGAAAGTCGTCTTTCGTTTGTTCCGCGGTGGGAATGACCAGACAGCTTTCTTCAGGAAGATCGACATACCCATCTCTGGTGGCTGCCCTTGCGACGGCTACATAATCTTCCATGTGACTAAACATTTCTTCTACAGTGTCATAGGGCCCGCCATATTTGTTAAGAATCTCGAAAGCGTCGTTTTGAGATTTGACAGGCTGCAAACCCGTTTTTACGGCGGTTTCAACGAGTTCTGCTCTTGTCTTTGCCATCTCTTCTTCGTGCCACTTGAGAAGTTCATCCAGGCTTACGCCGCACTCTTCCTTAAGTATTTGCTCATAACGCTTCCTTTGGTCTTCCAAAGACTCGGCGGGCGCTTCGGGAGCCGAAGATACCTCGCCTCGAGACGCCGCTTCCTTCTCAGCCTCGGCCTTCCACTGGCGCGATTTGGAAACCAGATCAGAAAGCCCTTTGGAGAGCTTTTCCTTATCCGAGGCGCTGAGCTCTTTGTAGCCTTCGTCTATGTTGGCTATGGCCGAAGTTGACACAGTATCCAACACTTCGCACGCCTTGGCGACTTCTTTGACTTTGTCAGCGGGCACGCCACCCAAAAGCTTCTTGACGCCGCCCCAAACATCGTCCATTTGGCCGAACCTGGCCTCCAGAACTTTGAGCCTTTCGCCTGCCGGTCTTGAATCAGTGCGGGTCAGAAAGTCCACCAAACGGGTTTGAGATCCTACGAACCTGTTCAGATGCAGATATGATGAATCTATGCCCGAAAGACGCCCCTGCAAAAACTCAACCATATGGCCTTTAACAAGTGAGAATACAGCGTCCGGAGCCTCCAAAGCATTGGCTTCCTTCAGTAGATTCTGGAAAACAGTTCTTGACTGTTCTTTTGATTCCACCGAAGGTACTACTGCCACTGTTTCGTAACCTTGACCGGAAGACTGTTTGAATATTTCGTCAGCAATTCTTGCGTCTAGTTGTCTGTAAGTGTTGTTTAGATCGTTTTGTGCTGTCAATATTGTAGCCGCCCCTTTCCTATCCGCAAATAAGATCGTTTATCTCTCTTGGATAGTAGGTAATGAAATCCATGCCTGTTTCGGTTATAAGTACGGTGTCAGAGTGCCTAAACCCTCCGAAACCGGGGACGTATATTCCTGGTTCGATACTAAACACCATGCCCGGACGAAGCAATGAATGGTCGCCCGAATCAAGAAAAGGCGCTTCGTGGCCTAACATACCAAGGCAGTGCCCGGTATGGTGCCGCCAGTGCTCCCAAAGATTATTCTTCTCGTAGTAAGCCCTGCAGGCGTTGTCCACATCGCTGCATTTGTTGCCCGGTTTCATGTGCTCGAATGCTATTTCCATAAGCGCCATCATGTGGTTGAAATACCGCTTCTGTTCGGAACTAGGCTCGCCCACAAACATGGTGCGTTCCAGTTCGCTGTCGTAACCTGCTACCGAAGCGCCGGCGCCTGTAACTAGTACGTCGCCGGGACGAAGCACAGCATTGATAGTAATGGCGTGAGGCAGCGCCGAGTTAGCGCCGATTTGCCCGCGGAAACCTGCCGAGGCGCCTGCACCGCCCAAGGGCGAGTAAGTGCTGCCCAAGGTTTTAATCATAGCCAAAGTGGCTTCCATGGATGCTCTCATGGAAATTTCGTTCTCGGTACAACCCGGCAACGAGTATTCCTGCAAAAGCGCGTGGGCAAGGTTTCCCCACGTGGCGCTTTGCCTTATAAGCCTGATTTCTTCTTCGGACTTTACAACCCTAAGCGTGGGTACCAACTCTGCGTCCACAACAATCGTGGCGTGAGGCAGCACTTGAGATAAACTGGGACCGGCGTAACCCCAAGAAGAACCGTACCCGGCCGCGTCTGAACCAATCCTGGCCTTGGAAAGCCCCATTTCTTCAAGAAGCTCCGCCAAAATAAGCATGGGATGTTTTGGGCCGATATATTCGTCATAATGCTTGACATCAGAGACTTCAGCTAACCCGCCCACATGTTCCACTTCAAGCCTGGGAACGTACATCGTTTTCTTGCCGTCTTTACCCAGAATGAGCCCGATAGGTCTTTCCGTAGCGATGAACGCAAATCCGGTCAGGTACAAAACGCTTGTTGGGTTCCAGAAGATAAAAACGTCCAGATTGTTTTGTCTCATGGAATCCAGTACCAAATCGGTCCGTCTTTTATACTCTTGTGCAGAAATTCGATACTCCACCGTTTTCACTCCTTCCACATTCTGTCCCTGCCACTGACAAACGAGGCTGTCACACCCTCCGACGCAGGATTTGTGTCTCTATAGCCCACCTCCATTTTGGTAATATCTTGGGATACCTTGGCGGCTCTAAGCGCCTTTACCCAGACATGCATCACAAGCCTTACGCTTGGATCATCGAAATCCACCCGTGTAATCTCTTTCAGTCTTTTAACTCTGTAGTCAAGAGTATTTGGATGGATGTTAAGTTTTTTCGCGGCAGCTTTTCTTTTGCCGTACAAATCCAAATACGCTTCTAACGTGACGAACAGGTCGCCGTCTCGAAGAGCATCGTATGCGATGACTTTTTCCACTAAATTACGACCGAAATCTCCAACCTTTTTGCAGTGCGCCATACACGATACAAGCTCATACGGGGCAAGGGAACTGTAATCATGACACGGGCCTCTAAGGTTCAAACGAGCCCCCAATCCTATAGCAGCCGAAGCTTCCTCATAGCTTTTCCTAAGATGCGAAAGGACATCACCGCAAGTACCCACGCCTACGGCGCCGTTGGCGTAATCTTGCACTTTCTCCTCTAGGTGCTTGGCCAAAGACGATGCCGGGCCTATCCACGCCCCGCCTAATATGATGACGTCTTCGTCCTTATCAGAACTTTTTAGCCAGAAAGCTCCAGACTTACGAAGATAAGATTCTATTTCTTTGGTAAGAAGTCCTCTAGTATCGGGTTTTGCCATGCTTCTTACCCGAACTATGATGGTTTGGAAAGGCAACTCCGGGTACCAGCCCAACGCCTTGGCGCGAAGATACAGAGCGCTTTGATCGCTTTCTGTGCCTTCAATCACGTCTTTTACGAATTCAAACTGTTGTTTTTCTTTGGCTACAGACCCTTTATCCAAAAGCTCCGAAGCCAAAATCTTACAAGTCTGTCTCAGGCTTTCTTCTATATACGTAGGAACCGTCGGGCTTTCGTCAACAACCCACAGGTATCCCAAAACCCGCGCCCCGCCCCTAATGGCGGCGCAAATACGTGAGGTAAAACCTATCTCAGGTATAGCAGGAACCCTTACAATGCCGGGCGCCGAATTGATGTTGCGGTACACGCCCCTTTTTTTCAAAGCTTCAATCGTGGCAGAAGACGCCCCTTTTCGAAGTAAGGTTTCCATTCTGACCGTATCCACCGGTTCGTCATGAATCGAATATGCAATTAGGCGTCCTTCCGCGTCTTCAACAGTGATCGGTCGCCCTATAACACGCGCTAATTCGTCAACTACGTTTTGAACAGCCATACATCTCCACCCCCGAAATTATCGAACATCGAACAATATCTAATCATATGACTTCAACATAACTATATCAGTATCCTGCTGATAAGGGGTGAAATCCCAAAGACTGTCTGAAGGCGGCCCAAAAGCTAGGCAAATACCGTAAGAAGGTAATGCATTCCCAAACGTCAAATAGGAATCCATAGACATTCCGGTTGATGAAACGTCGCTTTTTACAAGACAAAGAGGGATGATGCCATTGCTCATATTGAATAGCAGCGCGGTAGAAAAAGCGGTGTCGTATGAAGAAGCCATGGACTATATTGAAGAAGCATATCGTGTATACGAGAGAAAAGCCGTATTTATGCCCCCCCGCATACATGTGGACCATGGCCAAAAAACCCTTCTATACATGCCCTGTTTTGTACAAGACCTTTTTGGGACCAAAATCTTAACCGTTTTCCCTGAAAATACCAAGAAAGGGCTTCCTGCTATCGACGGGGTAATGTTATTGAACGATCTCGAAACAGGGAAACCAATCGCTTTAATCGATGGCAAATCCCTCACCGCCATGCGCACAGGCGCCGTAGGCGGTGTGGCAGTTCGGCACACCGCCCCAAAAGCCGCGTCCTCCCTAGGAATAGTGGGTGCGGGCACACAAGGTTACTACCAAGCTGTGTTTGCTTGCCAAGCGCGGCCTGTGCGAAAAGTTCTGGTTTTCGATATGCACCGACAAAAACTTCCTGCCTTTGTCGCGGCTCTAGAAAAACAGCTGGAAAACGTGGAAATAGGGGAAGCCGCGTCCGTAGAACAGCTGCTGATGGAATCACAAATCATTGTGACCGCGACCACTTCCAACCAGCCTGTTTTACCCGATGACGCTTGTTTATTAAGAGGGAGACATTTCGTGGGGATAGGCTCCTACAAACCTTCCATGCGGGAATACCCCGACGCCCTATTCGGCCTTGTGGATACAGTATATGTTGATACCATGCACGCCAAAGAAGAAACGGGAGACCTTGTTTATCCCCTCTCCAAGGGGCTTTTGCGGCAGGAGCAAGTGAAGAGTTTTGGACATATGTTACTCCAAAATTCCGGACAGGTACAAAAAGACGGAAACACTACTTTTGTTAAATCTGTTGGCATGGCCATTTTCGACCTGGTCGTGTCGCAACTGATATACAAAAATGCTTTGGCCAAAGGCTTAGGGCAAGAAGTCTCGATATAAGCTTTCATTCTTTATTTTACGAAGGGAAGGTAGACTGGCTTGATGACTTTTGAAAGAATGATCACCTGCATCGATTCTCACACAGGCGGAGAGCCTACGAGAATTGTTACCTCGGGCTTCCCCCCGATTCCCGGTAACACAATTCTAGAAAAGCGCGAATATGTGCTGAAGCATTACGATCACATCCGAACAATGCTCATGTTTGAGCCCCGGGGACACGCGGGGATGTACGGATGTATAATCGTCCCGCCCGTTACCGACGACGGGGATATTGGGGTGTTGTTCACCCATAATGAGGGGCTCAGTACTATGTGCGGGCATGCCACCATCGGCATTACCACTGTAGTCTTTCAGACGGGCATGGTGGAGAGCCATCCCGGTGAGAACGTACTCAAAATCGACTCTCCCGCCGGACGCATTACCGCCTATGCGAGCGTTAAGGACGGAAAAGTTGAAAATGTTCGCTTTGCAAATGTTCCTTCATTTGTCCTTAAGGAAGATATAGTCGTAGACGTGGATGGAATCGGACCCGTTTTGTGCGATGTGGGTTTTTGCGGTGCTTTCTACGTTTATGTGGATGCCCAAAAGATAGGCGTCGCGCTTCGAACCGAAAACGTAGAGGAATTGGTCAAAAAAGGTATGGAGATAAAGTACAAGGTCATGGAGAACATGGAAATAGTCCACCCCCTGGAACCCGGCTTAAACGGTATTTACGGAACCATAATTACGGACCCTGTTGCAAGACACGGTAATGTACTAAAAAGCAAAAACATTTGCATATTTGCCGAAGGGCAGATCGACAGATCCCCCACCGGCACAGGAACAGGGGGAAGGGTAGCACTTTGTAGCCGAAAAGGGATTATGGGCGATAATGACACCTTGGAAAACCTGTCTATCATCGACACCAAAATGACGGGCAGGATCATAAATCATACCCAAGTTGCAGGAATTTCGGCTGTGGTTCCTGAAGTATCCGGAAGGGCGTTTATCACCGGTTTTAACCAACTGGTGCTTGACCCCGAAGATCCCATTCCGGCGGGTTTCAGGCTCATAGGCGGTTAACAACACAATGCCGGGTTACCGGCGAGACTGGAGGGTTCATCATGAAACACAGTGTTTATTTTGATGGAAAGGTCCAAAGTCTTGGAGTAAACACCGACGAAGGCTTCGCCACTGTAGGAGTTATGGAACCGGGAAAGTACACGTTTCCCACCTCGTCCGAGGAACATATGAACGTTGTAGTAGGCTCTATGAAAGTGAAACTGCCCGGCGAGGATGCTTGGAAAGTTTACGGTAAAGGCGAGAAATTCGTAGTGGCCCCGAACAAGTCTTTTGACCTGGAACTGGACAACGATGTAGTGTACCTCTGCTATTACAAGTAAAAACGATTATCGGTAACCCAAAAAAGGCCGCGGGCGTGTTGCCCGCGGCCTTTTAGATACGGCTACTCTAGAACGATTGGTGTTCGGTTCTCGCGATGATCTCATCCTGAAGAGCCTGGGTTAGGTCACAGAAATAATCGGAATAACCCGCTACTCTAACGATGAGGTCTCTGTACTTATCCGGATGCGCCTGAGCATCTCGCAAAGTATCGGCGCTTACCACGTTAAACTGAATATGGTGGCCGCCTAGCTTGAAATAGCCTCTTATGAGGTTCACCAAAGCATCCAAACCTTCAGGCCCTTCCAGAAGTTTGGGAGTAAACTTCTGGTTTAATAAGGTACCGCCGGTTTTGGTGTGATCCATTTTCGAAGCCGATTTGACAACAGCAGTCGGGCCAAACCTATCCCTACCCTGAACAGGTGAAATTCCCTCAGATAACGGTTCACCCGCGTTGCGGCCGTCGGGAGTAGCGCCAATCACCGAACCGAAGTACACATGGCAGGTAGTTGGCAACATGTCAATGCGGTAAGTGCCGCCAGTGGGCGTTTCTCTACCGGTAACTTCGTCGTGGAACAGGTCGAAAACTTCTCGCATGATATCGTCGGCGTAGTCGTCATCGTTTCCATACTTGTGAGCCTTATTCATCATCATCTGCCGAATCACTTCATGGCCTTGGAAATCGTCATCCAAGATTTTCAGAAATTTATCCATAGAAATGGACTTTTCTTCGTATACGTACTGCTTTAGGGCCGCCAAACTGTCTGTAATAGACCCGATGCCCACACCTTGGATGTAACGGGTATGGTACCGCGCGCCCCCCGCGTTGTAATCGGTGCCGTCTTTTATGCAGTCACTGACAGTAATAGAAAGGAAAGGACAAGGCATGTATTTGGCGTACAAGTTCTCTATTACATTGTTCCCTCTAACCTTAATGTCCACAAAATGCTTAAGCTGCTTTTTGAAAGCTTCCATGAGCTCATCAAAAGAAGTAAACGTGGTCACTTCCCCAGTCTTCAGACCCAGCTGCTTCCCTACCCTTGGGTCGTAACCATTGTGCATGGTGATTTCCAGAACTTTAGGAAGATTGAAATACCCCGTAAGGATATAGCTTTCTTTCCCAAAAGCGCCGGTTTCTACGCATCCGCTAGTCCCGCCCATACGCGCGTCTTCCACAGATTTACCTGCCAACAGCATTTCTTCTATGACAGCATCCGCGTTAAACACCGACGGCTGTCCCCAACCGCGCCGAATTATCTCGCAAGCTTTTCGTACAAACTTGTCGGGATTCTTCTTGCTAACCTGAATGTTTGAACTCGGCTGCAAAATCTGCATTTCGTCGATAACTTCCAAAACCAAATAAGTGACGTCGTTAACGCCGTCAGAGCCGTCTTTCTTCAGGCCGCCGCTGTTAATGTTGGCAAAATCTGTGTATGTGCCGCTTTCAGCCAAAGTAATCCCCACCTTAGGGGGGGCAGGTTGGTTGTTGAACTTTACCCAAAAAGCGTGGAGCAATTCCTTAGCGTCGTCTTTGGTTAAAGTACCGTCTTCCAAACCCTTTTTGTAAAACGGGTAAAGATGCTGATCAAGCCTTCCCGGGTTGAAAGAGTCCCAAGTGTTGAGCTCGGTTATAACCCCCAAGTGCAAGAACCAATACATCTGCAGTGCTTCCCTGAAATTCCTGGGGGCATTAGCGGGAACATGATTGCAGACCTCCGCTATCTCCAAGAGTTCAGCTTTTCGCACAGGGTCGGTGGTTTCTTCAGCCAATTGCAGTGCCTTTTCGGCGTGACGCTTGCCGAAACTTATTATTCCGTCACAACATATGGACATAGCTTTCAGCTGTTCCTTTTTGTCGAAAGCGCTTTTGTCGCTATGAAAATCCAAAGATTCTATGGATTTTTGGATTTCCTTTTTAAAGCCCAAAAACCCATTATGGTACACTTTGTCGTCGGCCACAGTATGGCCGGGCGCACGTTGCTCCATAAACTCAGTGAAAATTCCTGCCTCGTAGCAATCGGTCCATTCCTTTGTCATATGCTCCAACAGCTTGGTTCGAATGGCCCTATGTTCCCAGTAAGGAATGATTTCGTCGCCTTGAATTTTCTTTGCTTCATCGCTTACCTTGAAAAATGTTTTTTCCCGCTTGTCGATAACATCAAAGTCCTCCACCGTGTGGCAACATAGCTCCGGATAGGTAGGGGTCGCTTTTGGGCCGGGCCCTCTCTCACCGACAATTAACTCACCGGGGCCTATATAAATGGTCTTTTGCTCCATGAGATGCTTAAATGTGAGCGCTCTTAGTACAGGGGTGGAAACCGTTCCTTCATACTTCTTGTAGGCTTCTGTTACAAGCCTTCCACGCTCTACTGACAAAGTCGGCACAGTTTCAAGACTCAGAGTTCGAAGTTTTTCTATTCTTTCTCTCAATTCATTCTCACCCTCCCGTTTTTACGTTAAGCCCCAGGGAAGCCAATGTTTCGACTACTTTCTCCATCATTTCTTCTGTTGGAGCTTTGAGATCTGGGAGCAAATACTCCTTGCCTAACCTAGTGTATTTGTCTGCTCCCATATTGTGGTACGGCAAAACGTTGACATCCTTTATGCCATGTTTGACCAAGAACTTACCCGTTTCGAGCAAATTGCGCGTATCGTCGTTTACTCCCGGTATTATGGGAATTCTGGCCCGAATCTTACTGCCGGCGGCTGCCAACTTTTCAAGGTTAGCCAGAACCAGCTTGTTGGACGCCCCTACATACTTTTGATGTTTAGCATCGTCCATTACTTTCACGTCGTACAAAAACAGGTCGGTGTAAGGGATAATATCCTCAAAAACTTTCCACGGAGCGAAACCGGAAGTATCCACTACGGTTTCAAGACCTTCGTCTTTACTTTGCACCAAGAGTTCTTTTAGGAACCTGGGCTGCATCAAAGGCTCTCCCCCGGAAAAGGTCACACCGCCCTTGGATTGGTCGTAGAAAATCCGATCTTTCATGACTTCAGCCATAACTTCTTCCACAGAGTGTTCCTTGCCTACAATTTCCTTGGCTTGCGCCCCGCATACCCTGGCGCACTCGCCGCACACTGTACATCTTGAACGGTCAATAACGGCCTTGCCGTCCACCATGGATATAGCATCCTCGGGACAGACAGTTTGACAAGTGCCGCACCCTAAACATCTAGATGGCAGGCACATGATTTCAGGGCCTGTGGCCTGGCTTTCCGGGTTGTGGCACCACCAACAGCTTAGGGGGCACCCCTTAAGAAAGACCGTGGTGCGGATGCCGGGACCATCGTGAAGAGAATACTTTTGAATGTTGAGAATCATTCCGGTAATAGTTGGTACCGTCAATGGTCATCGCTCCAACATGTGTCATGATAAGTATACAATACTTATATTAGACTTGTATTTGACACACGTAAACCGTGTTCCTGCCGAAGTAGCCCCGAGTACTACTTCAACATCGGTTATTTGGCCACGATGCTGTACATGCGGTCCGCTATATAAATGTGTTTTACAATGTTTTTACCCAAAAGATAACGGGCGACCCCTTGATGTTCCATGGCAGCGGCGGCGGCAGTTTCTTCGTCGGCGCCCTTGGGTACCTTAACCACGCCTCTGAGTTTACCGTTTATCTGCACCGCAATTTCCACGATATCCTCCACAGTCTTGTCCTCATCCCACACAGGCCAGCTTTGCTTGTGCAAAAAACCGGGAAGCCCGGCATTTTCCCACATCTCTTGGGCTATATGGGGGGCCACAGGGTACAACAGCAAAAGCAACGTACCCAGCTCGCCTTTGGTGACCCTTCCCGCCGAAGAAAGCTCGTTAACAAGAACCATCATGGCTGACACAGCCGTGTTAAACTTCATCCTCTCATAGTCCTGCGACACTTTTTTCACAGTGTAATGCATTGCGACTTCAAATTGTTTGGAATAGGGCCAGCCTTCCACTGTGAAATCTTGTAGGCGCCACACTTTGTCCAAAAACCGCCTGCATCCTTTGAGCCCCTGCTGAGACCAGGGAATCGCTTGATCGAAAGCGCCTATGAACATTTCATACAGTCGGACACTATCGGCGCCGAACTCCCTCACCATATCGTCGGGATTTACCACATTACCCCTGGATTTCGACATCTTTTCGCCGTTTTCAGCCAAAATCATACCGTGGGATGTCCTTTTAACATACGGCTCCGAAGTAGTGACGGCGCCTATGTCGTAGAGAAACTTGTGCCAAAACCTGGAGTACAAAAGGTGCAAAGTAGTGTGTTCCATACCGCCGTTGTACCAGTCCACGGGCATCCAATACTTGATGTCCTCAAAAGACGCCAGTTTAGTGTCGTTATGGGGGTCAACGTATCGCAAGAAGTACCACGATGAACCCGCCCAGTTGGGCATGGTATCAGTTTCTCTTCTGGCGGGCCCCCCGCATCTTGGGCAAGTGGTGTTTACCCATTGGGTTATGTTAGCAAGAGGCGACTCGCCTTGTTCATTGGGCACATAATCTTTTACATCAGGAAGTGTTACAGGCAGGTCTTTCTCCGGAACGGGAACCCAACCGCAATGGGAGCATTTTACCATGGGGATAGGTTCGCCCCAATAACGCTGCCTGGAAAACACCCAGTCCCTTAGCTTGTAGTTAACTTTTCTCTCCCCGAGACCGTTTTGTTCTAACCAAGTCATCATGGTTTCTATAGCTTCTGACACAGTAAGCCCGTTTAGAAACCCCGAGTTCACCATGATCCCACAGCCTATATCGGTGTAGGCCTCTTTCTTTATGTCCCCGCCCTCCACCACTTCCACAATCGGCAACCCAAAAGTGTCGGCAAATTCCCAGTCTCTTTGGTCGTGGCCGGGAACTGCCATTATCGCCCCGGTACCGTAAGACATGAGCACGTAATCGGATATCCACACAGGAATTTCCTTTCCTGTCGCGGGATTTGTGGCCGAAAGACCCACAACAGGCACACCTGTCTTTTCTTTCAATTCCTCAGTTCGCTCGAAATCGGATTTTTTCTCTGCCGCACACCGGTATTCCATAACCTCGCCCCAGTTTCTGATGCTGCCTTTCATCTCATCCAAGATAGGATGTTCGGGGGATAGAACCATATAGGTCGCTCCAAAAAGCGTATCAGGCCTAGTGGTAAAAATCCTTAGATTGTGGGTTGTCCCGGTCACGGTGAAATCGACCTCGGCGCCTTCAGATCTACCAATCCAGTTTCTTTGCTGAGCCTTGATTTTTTCCACATAATCCACGGTGTCCAGATCATCCAAAAGTCTTTGAGCATACTGAGTTATCTTGAGCATCCATTGGCTTTTGACTTTGCGGACCACGGTTCCCCCGCAGCGCTCGCACACGCCGCCAACCACTTCTTCATTAGCCAGACCGATTCGGCAAGAAGTGCACCAGTTAATAGGAATCTCAGCCTTATACGCCAAGCCATTTTCGTATAATTTTAAGAATATCCATTGTGTCCACTTGTAGTAATCCGGGTCGGTGGTGTTTATTTCCCTTGACCAGTCAAAAGAAAACCCCAAAGACTTAAGCTGGTTTCTGAAGCGTTCCACATTTGTTTCTGTAACCGTTTTGGGATGAATTTTGTTTTTGATCGCGAAGTTTTCGGTGGGAAGCCCAAAGGCGTCGTATCCTATGGGGTACAACACGTTATAACCTTCCAGGCGCCTTTTCCTGGCTATAATATCCATGGCGGTATTGCTCCTTGGATGTCCAACGTGCAACCCGTCACCGGAAGGGTAAGGAAATTCTATAAGCGCATAATATTTGGGCTTGCTTTTATCCAGCGACGCGTGAAAAGCACCTTGCTCTTCCCAGATACGCTGCCACTTACTTTCAATTTCCTTAGGATTGTACTCCTTCCCCATGGCTTTGTTCCCCCTTAAACCCCGCTGATTAAGCTTTATACTACCACGAAGACGGGGTGATGGGGAAACCAGGACAATTTCCCGCTGTAAACGCATAGATTACTGATAGAACAGGGGTGATAACCTTGAATGATCCAGGCGAGTTCCGCACTTTTAGGGGTTACAGTTTGGCAAATGGCGGACAAGTGTTGACGCCTAGCATGGAAGATTACCTGGAGATGATTTTTCGCCTAAGCGCGGAAAGGCCCTATGTGAGGCTTGTTGACCTCGCGATTTCTTTAAATGTGCAACCGCCCTCTGTCACCAAGATGGCGCAACGTTTGGCCCAGGATGGCTACGTGTTGTACGAAAAATACGGTGTGCTTCAATTGACACAACTGGGGCTTGAAGTCGGTGGCCAGCTTATGGAAAGACATAAGCTTCTGGAAACTTTTATGAGGTACTTTGGTATCCGTGAAAATATCTTGAAAGACACAGAACGGATAGAACACATAGTCAGCCATGAGTTTATAGAGAGAATTGCCATTTTTGTTGAGTTTGCCAAAGAAAACCCCACCTGGCTTGCAAGATTCTTGTCTGAATGCCCGCCGGGAAGGCCGCATTAGGTTCCAAAGTTCCTGCAAATGCACTAAAATGGAGCTTGAACCTAACATAACCCCCGGGGGTACACCATGTTGCGAAAACCGATGGCAGTAGCTTTGGTTCTGTTGATTCTAAGCGGTACTTTTGTGGCTTGCACGGGAGAGAACTTTTTCGGCGTATCCCTTGAGGCATTCCGCAAGACCCCGCCGACAGAAAAAGACGACATATTGGATGAGAACTTGGAGGAAGAAGAACCGGAACAAGATTTGCAGCCGGACACGAACGAAATCACAGAACCCCCAGAAGAAACTGAGGAAAACCCGAAGGATTCTGTTTCAAAAGACACCTACCTTATAGAAGTAGACATATCTTCGCAATTGGTCAGAATATCTAAGGACGGCGAAGCGTTCAAAGAAATGATTTGTTCCACCGGAATTGAAGGAAAAGAAACGCCCTTGGGTGAGTTTCAGATTCAAAACAGGGGCACATGGTTTTTCAACAACAATTACAAGCAAGGCGCAAAATACTGGGTTTCTTTCAGGGATTGGGGAATTTACCTTTTCCATTCGGTGGCTATGGATGAAAATCAAGAGATTATCCCCGAAGAGGAAGCCAAACTTGGCACCCCGGCTTCGCACGGTTGTGTCCGGCTTCCTGTTGAAGACGCAAAGTGGATATACGACAACATACCGGCCGAAACCAAAGTCATAATCCGCTAGACGAGCTGGTGTTTATACCAGCCGCCTTATAAGATCGTCCTCATCCCCGGGCAATAGGTATATAGGCGGAACCTCCGGAAGCGTATAGGCCCCCGGCGAAAGCTTAAACGAAGCCCTGACGGCTGAGACCATAATTTGGGCCGTAACAGAAGGGTTCGCAACACTCAGCTTTAGCTCAAGCCTTTGATTTTGCGCTGTACCGGAACTGCCGCGCCTCGAAAGAAACACGCCATGACCCATGGAGCGTACCTCCGAAATATCCGGAACCTGGGTCACGTGTGTTTCATCGTTGACGAAATACGGGTCGCTTTTTATTGCTTCGGAAACATCGCAAAAAACGGCGGTCTCGTCAAGCTCAACGTAAACATCCCTGCGATGATGACCGGAACCTTTAGGTATTGTCATGGAAAGGGCGGCTTTTACCCCGGGTATGGCTTTGGCGGCCACTGTGTGCCCCATGCTCATGCCCGGCCCGTAGTCCGTGTAGGTTAAGCCCCGCGGGGTCATGGCCTGGAAAAGTATTCGTATCACAGAATCCGTGCCGGGATCCCAGCCTGCCGAGATTATGGAAACGCTTTTATTGGCCTCGGCACAATTCCCTAATTTCGTCCTGAGCCCCAGCACCCCGTCGCCGTGGATATCAAAGCAATCCACAGTGTTTATACCTTGTTCCAGATAGGAAGGGGCCAAAATGGGTACAATACGAGACGGAACAGCCAAAACCGCGGCATCCACTTTGCCAAATGATTTCAGATCTGTGATTTTAGACCCCACCGGGCAACCGATATCTTGATGTATGGGGTGGCTATGAATTACGCCACCCAGTTCCATGTCGGGCGCCTGGCGGACGCATACTGCCGCTTCTTTTCCCACGTTTCCATAACCTACGACACAAACCCGTATCTTCTCCATTTGTAAGCCTCCGCCCAGTGTCATCTGTCCGCGAAAATAGGTGCGTGTGCTTCTAGTTTTCCCGAAGAGCTCTGACTATCTCCTTCAGATGGTCAATGATTTGCAGACTCTGCGGGCATACGGCTTCGCACTGTCCACACTCGGCGCAAATGGCCGGGTTGCCCAATTCGCCTTTTAACCTTTCGTAGGATTGGCCAAAGGTAGCCAAAGTATCGAACATACTTGCTGTGTTGTAAGATTGGAACCAGTTAGGAATCCGTATACCTTGAGGGCAGGGTTGGCAGTAGTCGCAGGCTGTGCAATCCACTTTTACGCGGCTGCGGTAAACGGCTTTTACCCTCTCGTAAATATCCAACTCCTTTGGGCTAAGAGCGTTAGGATAAGCGTCCTTGGCTGTGTTCACGTTCTCCACAACCTGATACATCTCTCCCATTCCGCTAAGAAGAAGGCTTACCTCGGGATGATTCCATACCCAGCGCAAGCCCCATTCCGCGGGTTTTCTTGATGGATTTTCTTTGTCCCACACTGCCTGGACTTGGGGCAAACCACTTCGAGCCAAAGTCCCGCCTCTCAAAGGTTCCATCACTATCACAGCCATATCTTTAGCATGGGCGTATTTCAGCCCCTCAGTCCCCGCTTGAAACTGTTCATCCATATAGTTGTATTGTATTTGGCAAAAATCCCAGTCGTAGGCGTCTACGATTTTCTTGAACGTATCGATGTCATCGTGGAAAGAAAACCCGGCGAACCTTATCCTGCCGTCGGCTTTGGCTTTATCCATGAACCCGAACACATCTGTCTTTACCAACCCATCCCAGCGGTCTTTATCAAGACTGTGCATGAGGTACATGTCGATACAATCGGTTTGAAGCCGGCGAAACTGTATGTCCAAATATTTGTCGTAATCGTCATGTGTTTGTATAAGCCAGCTTGGACATTTTGTAGCCAAATACACGCGGTCACGGTAACCGTTTTTCAAGACTTTGCCGGTTATCACTTCACTTTGCTCGCGGTGATACGGATATGCGGTGTCGAAGTAGTTCACACCCTGACCAATGGCGTACTCGATCATTTCCTGGGTCTTCGCCTCATCTATTCTAGACGTGTCGCCATCCAGGATTGGCAGGCGCATCATCCCGAAACCCAACGCGGAAACCTGCACATCGTGCCGACCGAATTTTCTATACTGCAAACATTCCACTCTCCCAACCAAAACGAGTATTCACTAGGATAATTCTGCGATACACAATTATAATCCTACACGCTCCAACCGGGCGCCGCCATAACCCGTGAGGTATTGCGTTCATGGGGGTCGCACACCAACAGACAATCCAAATCAATTTCAAGCATTGCGTTTCTTGCCCGTTTTAGTCTCTGACAATATTCTTTCTTCGTGATGCTCCCTCCCAAAAAAAGACGCCCTCCCAACGGGAAAGCGTCTTGGTATAGCTATTTCGCCAGTTGACCATCAACTGTTTAGTTGGTCTACAAGCCCTTTGACTGTGTCCGCGGCGTCGCCCAAAACCAAAAGCACATGGGGCATATCATACAAGGTGTTATCTACTCCGGAATAGCCCGGGTTGGTATCCAGGTTGCACACGATAACATGCTTGCACTGCTCCACTGTCAAAATGGGCATCCCGTATATTGGCGTGCCTTCAGCGGTGCCCGCCGCGGGATTCACCACGTCACAAGCACCTACAATAATTCCAAGATCTGTGTCCCTAAACTGAGGATTTATGTCATCCATCTCCAACATCAATTCGTAGGGAACATCAACCTCCGCCAGCAAAACGTTCATATGCCCCGGCATTCTGCCTGCCACAGGATGTATGGCGAATTTCACATCCGCCCCTTTTGACACAAAAGAATCCATTAGAGCTTTGACCTGGGATTGAGCCTGAGCTATAGCCATACCGTAACCTGGCACGATTACAACACTTTTCGCGGCTTTAAGGATGCCGTCCAAAGGCTCGTGCTTGGGCTTAAGTTGAGCCTCTTGGGGCATCTTTTCGGGCGCCCCCTTCAAACTGTCAGTAAGCTGTCTGACTGTTTCGGCGGCATCACCCAAAACTAACCGGACGTGATCCATATCGTATAAGGTATTATCCACGCCGGAATAGCCCGGCTTGGTATCCAGATTACACACGATAACCTGCTTACACTGCTCCACAGTGAGAACCGGCATCCCGTATATTGGCGTGCCTTCGGCTGTACCCGCCGCGGGATTTACCACATCACAGGCCCCCACGACGATGCCCAGATCTGTATCCTTAAACTGAGGATTTATGTCATCCATTTCCAACATCAACTCGTAGGGAACATCAACCTCTGCCAATAGCACGTTCATATGGCCAGGCATTCTACCCGCTACAGGATGGATGGCAAACTTCACGTCTGCCCCGTTGGCCACAAAAGCATCCATCAAAGCTTTCACCTGGGATTGGGCCTGGGCTATGGCCATACCGTAACCGGGCACGATAACGACACTTTTGGCCGCTTTGATAACGTGCTGCAAAGAGTCGTGTCGCGGCTCGGGCTGCGCCTCTTGGAGCGCCTTTTCGGGCGTCCCCCTCAAACTGTCAGCAAGCCCTTTTACTGTTTCAGCGGCATCACCCAAAACCAACCGGACATGTTCCATACCGTACAAGGTATTGTCCACGCCTGAATAGCCCGGCTTAGTGTCAAGGTTACACACGATAACATGTTTGCACCGCTCAATCTCCAAAACCGGCATCCCGTATATTGGCGTGCCTTCGGCTGTACCCGCCGCGGGATTTACCACATCACAAGCACCCACGACGATGCCCAGATCTGTATCCTCAAACTGAGGATTTATATCATCCATTTCCAACATCAACTCGTAGGGAACGTCAACCTCTGCCAACAAAACGTTCATATGTCCCGGCATCCTGCCTGCCACCGGGTGTATGGCGAATTTCACGTCTGCCCCTTTGGCCACAAAAGCATCCATTAAGGCTTTAACCTGGGATTGGGCCTGGGCAATAGCCATCCCATAACCGGGCACTATGACCACGGTTTTGGCTCCCGACATAATCTCGGCTATCGACTCTTCATCCGAGGGCATCTTTTCCGCCGCAGCACCGGGCGCAACCTCAGGCTTAGGCACGGCTGTTCCCGGCTTGTCCGCTTTTTTGCCCTTGGAAGCTGACCCGCTGAGCACATCCCCTAAGGATCTGTTCATAGCCCTGCACATTATCTGGGTAAGAATCAAGCCAGATGCGCCCACTATAGCACCCACCGCCACAAGCAGGGGTTCGCCTATGGTAAAACCGCATATTGAACCCGCCAAACCGGAAAAAGAGTTCAGCAAAGAAATTGTGACCGGCATATCGGCGCCGCCTACCCGTATGGCGAACAAGATTCCATACCCCAGCCCCAAAAATAGCACCACAAAACTGATGCTTACAAAGGCGGAACTAGCCGCCGGTATTGCGGCCAAAGAAAGTGCGCCCATCAAGACAAGGCTACCTGTGGAGTAAACAGAATGGTTGGGTAGCACAACAGGTTTTTGATTGAGACGCCTGTCCAGTTTGCCGGCAGCTATGAGACTGCCTGTCAAAGTTACGGCGCCCACTATTAGTGCAAGCTCACCCGTGAGTTTACTGAACCAATCCATAGCCTGGGGCTTTCCCAAGATTTCCACCAAAGCAACCAATGCCGACGCGCCGCCGCCTAATCCATTTAGCAAAGCAACCATTTGGGGCATTTGAATCATTGCCACTTTTTGACCCATTATGACCCCAATTGAAGAACCCACCAATATAGCCGCCCACAAAAGCGGTACAGTAAGGATATTATTGGTCCAAAGTACCAGCGCTACAGAAGCCAGCATGCTTAAGGCACCCAGGCGGTTACCTTTCACGGCAGTTTTGGGCGAGCTCATAAGTTTGAGGCCACCCAAAACGAGAGCAGCCAAAAGAATAGAGACTATTTTGTACGTATCCATGCCTGCACCCCGCCCATTCAGTTCTTGTTGAACATCCTTAGCATTTTGTCTGTAACCACAAAACCACCTACCAAGTTCACTGTGGCTAAGACTATTGCCACAAAGCCAAGGGTTTTATTTCCGGTGGTTTTGGCCAATGCGGTGGATACCAAAGACCCCAAAATAGTCACCCCGGAAATCGCGTTGGACCCGGACATAAGAGGTGTGTGAAGAAGCGAGGGAACCTCGCTTATAACCTTATAGCCTAACCAACTGGCTACGGCGAAAATTATTAACTGCCAAATGATATCCATATTGGCACTCCTAACCGATGTTATTCGAGCCCCATAGCCTCCCGGGCGCCGGCGTGAACAAGTTTTCCGTCTTGGGTGACAATAATGGAAGCCATTATCTCATCTGTAAGGTCAACAACGAATTCCCCATCTTTACAGAACGCTGAGACCAAATTGTAGATATTGTTCGCAAACATCCAAGTGGAACTCACAGGCATCATACCGGGGATGTTTTTGGTGCCGTCGATGCTTACGCCGTGTCTTAGGACTACTTCGCCGCCCACCGTCAATTCGCAGTTACCACCTTGGTCTATGGCGACGTCTACAATCGCCGAGCCGTGTTTCATATTTTTGACCATTTCTTCTGTTACCAGAACCGGCGCCACTTTGCCAGGCACTAAGGCCGTCAAAATGACAATGTCGGATTTAATTACTGTATCTCTTATGGCCTCGCGTTCTTTTTCCAGCCACTGGTCAGAAAGCCTGTTGGCGTAACCGCCTTCCCCAACGGCTACGTCTTGGGGTACGCCCGTGTCCACCACTCTGGCGCCCAAGCTTTTCACATATTCCGCCGCGTCAGGCCTAATGTCTGCCGCATACACCACGGCGCCCAACCGTTTAGCCGTCGCGATGGCCTGCAGCCCGGCGACACCCGCCCCTATTACCAACACGTTGGAAGGCTGAATCATCCCCACCGCGGTGCCAATCATTGGGACAAATTTGGCAAGCCTGTCCGTAGCCATGATAACGCTTTTATAACCCGCGACAGTGCTCATAGAAGTAAGTGCATCCATAGACTGGGCCCTTGAAATTCGAGGAATGCCGTCTAAAGTTAACCCTGTGACCCCTTTTGCCGCAAGATTCTTTACCATTTCGTGGTTTATGGGTGCGGCAGGGTGCAAGAACGTAATAAGAATCTGACCCGCATGCATCATATCTACTTCATGGATGTTGTGGGCGGAGTTAAATTGAGGCTCTTTGACTTTCAAAATGACATCAGCTTGGGCAAATATTTCTTTGGGATCATCCAGAACTTCTGCCCCGGATTGTTTGTAATCCTCATCCAAAGCGAAATAACCCTGGCCTGCGCCTTTTTCAACCAGTACTTTTGCGCCGGCCGCGACCAGTTTCTTCACGGTGTCAGGAACAGCGGCGACACGTTTTTCTCCGGCCATGATCTCTTTGGGAATTCCAAATACCAACCCCTTGAACTGTTTGCTTTCCACTTCCAAGGCCCCCTTATTTGATTGCCATACCGTAACAAAACCATACGACACAATCGGTTTAAAACCAATTATTGAACTTCCACAAGAATCCTAGTAACTCCTGCCGAAAGATCCGCGAAAATTTTGAGACTTATAGCTATTGAGGCGCAATTTCGACGCCTTGACGCAGCATTTCGTCTATAGCACGCTTTCCGTCTTCAGGGTTAACATTGACCGCGCGTATGCCATCGGCTATAAGCTTCACAGAAAATCCGTTTGCCAGCCCATCAAGGGCCGTGGCTTTTACACAGTAATCCGTGGCAAGGCCACCCACATAGAGCTTGACGACGTTTTTGGATTTAAGCCACTGAGCCAACGTCAAGCCATTTTTATCCTCGCGCAGCCTTCCGTCAAACCCGGAATAAGCCTCTACAGAAGGCAAAAACCCTTTGAGAAAAACGGCTTTCACATTGTGTGTGCCCAACTCGTCCAGGTCCTGGTGAAAGGCTGCCCCATCTGTACCTTGCACACAGTGAGCGGGCCAAACACCCCCTTGTTCTATAAACGAACAATGGTTTCCCGGGTGCCAATCCTTTGTGTAGACAACAGGCATGCCCCGCTTCGCAAATAAACCAATCCATTTGTTGAGCACGGGTATTATTCTATCTCCCTCGAAAACGCCCAACGCCCCGCCGGGGCAAAAATCGTTTTGCACATCGACCACTATTAGGGCGCTATTATCCACCGCTATCCCTCCTTGTTCAAACAGTTTAGGCACGGTTAACTATGGGGTGGTGAAACGTATACAAAGCAACACCGCGGCAAAATGCAGAACAGTTCCGGCAGAAACGAACAAATGGAATATTTCATGGAACCCGAATTTCCCGGGCCGCCAATTCAGGCGTTTGCTGGCATAAACCAGCGCGCCCACAGTGTATGAAGCGCCGCCCATAGCCATAAGCCAAATGGCAGACTGGGGTAACCCTTTGACAAGCTGAGGGAAGGGAATGACGGCAACCCAGCCCAAAAGCATGTACAACCCGGTTTTGAGCCACCTTGGCGCTTTTATAAAAAGAACCTGAAAAACACCGCTAAATAGCGCCAGCCCCCACATGACCGATAACATCACCGTGCGCCAAAGCCCGGATAGGCCGTAGTAAAAAATCGGGGTCGCGCTGCCTGCGATTAACAGATTGATGCTTCCATGGTCAAGCCTTCTCAGCAGTAGTTCCCTTTTGGGTGTGGTAATCTTCCAGTGATATAGAGTGCTGGCGCCATAAAGCGCCACCATGCTCAAACCGTAGACTGTGACCACGAGTATCTCGGTGGGATTTCGCCCCACTTGAATTATGAGAAAAGGCAAGGAGACGAAAGCGGCAACTAGAGTTACCAGGTGGGTCCAAGAATTCACGGGTTCTTTCATTTTAAAGCACATCTACTCACTCCCTTTTGGCTTAATTTCCCCAAACCGTCCTACGAAAAATGCGGCTGCAGCCCTAATCACGTACACTTAGCCTGAAAGTGGGAAGATTTCATGATAGAATTGTTTGATCTTTGGATTAAGCTAACACTTTATTTTACCTGCGAGCCTTGAAAACCTTTATATATGGGAAAAACAGAAGACTTGGGGGTGGCGGTACTGGACGTTTTGTTTTTCGTCATAGTTAACAGAGGAAAAGCAAACGCGGTACTTCGTAAAGCGCAAGAATGCGGCGCAGCCGGGGGTACCATCTTTCTGGGAGAAGGCACAGTGCAATCCAAGTTGTTTGAGAAACTGGGGTTGGCAAAAACCCAAAAAGAAATCTTGGTCGTGTCGTGTTCGGGTAGCCAATGCGAAAACTTGCATAATGTGATAAGTGAGACCTTCGTCTTCTCAAAGAAGAATAGGGGAATTGCGTTCTCGGTTCCCTTCCAACGTAAACACCCCCAAACTGCGGAAGCCGCCCGTAAATATCCCGCAATGCAAGATTTTGACGAGTACTGCATAATGACAATTGTTGACAAGGGCCGAAGCAAAGACTGTATAAGGGCTGCCAGAGCCGCAGGCGCCAGGGGCGCCACGTTATTTCGCGGCAGGGGAGCCGGTGTGCCCACAGATTTCTATTTCCCGTTAGTTATAGAACCCGGGAAAGACATCGTTATGATCGTCACTACAAAGGACAAGGTAGAGCCCATAAAAGATAGAATCTTCCGCGAGTTAAACCTTGAACAAGCGGGAAACGGTATCATTTTTGTTCTGCCTGTCATAAAGACCAGCGGCATTCACCACGACTTAGGCAAACAGGAGGGCCAGGTTCATGAATCTTCTTTTCGACAAAACTAAGGAAGTCGCCCGAACCTTACTTTTAGTCGTAGTGCTGGTCATGGTTATCTGCTTTACGGCAATCGATATTGAAAAAGACATCATTTTACGATTCTTTGTGGCCAGCCTCATGCTGCTCGTTGGACTTTCCATTTTTCTGTGGGGAGTAGATTTGGCTATGAACCCCATAGGGGGTCATATGTCACGGGAGGTGGCCACCTCAAAAACCCCCGTTAAAATAGCAATCCTAAGCTTTCTCATGGGGTTCCTGATTACCGTAGCGGAACCAGATTTACTGATTTTAGGCGCCCAGGTAAATTCCGCGTCAGGCGGAACGCTGGGCTCTTTCGTAATCGTATATATGGTATCGGTGGGCGTCGGCGTCCTAATTTCCTTGGGCGTCTTTAGGCTTCTTCGAGATAAACCGTTTAACAGATTCATGGGCATTACTTATGGCATAATTTTCGTTTTGGCTCTCTTTGTGTCTGAGGAGTTTCTAGCCATTTCGTTCGACGCTTCGGGTGCAACTACCGGCTCGTTTACCACACCGTTCATCTTGGCGTTGTCGCTTGGTCTTTCTCAAGTTAAGGGCGGCGACAAGTCAGAAGAAAACGCCTTCGGCCTTGTGGGGGTTATGAGCGCGGGCCCCATACTGGCAGTGATTCTTATGTCCATCATATCGGGGCAGAAACATATACAAGGTGAAGCGGCCGAATTTGTGATCGCTCAAGGGATAATCGGCCCCATACTGAAATCTTTCCCGGCTGCCATTAAGGAGTCACTGGCAGCGCTTTTGCCTATTTCAAGCCTATTCTTCGCCTACAATTTCGTGAAGTTCAAAATACCAAAGGACGAACTCATGGAGATCATAAGGGGCCTCATTTGGACTTTGGTTGGCTTCGTGTTATTTTTGGCCGCCGTGAATTCGGGATTTATGGATATGGGAAGAATCATTGGTATGGAAATCGCCCAGCTCAACAAGTGGTTTCTAATCGGCACTGGTTTCTTCCTGGGTCTTATAGTGGTTTTGGCCGAACCTGCCGTTCACGTCCTTAGCGGGCAAATCGAAGAGGTCAGCGGCGGACATATACCTGTGAACCTCATCCGCCTCACTCTGTCAGCGGGAGTGGCAATAGCTATCGCTTTGTCCATGGTAAGAATTTTGGTGCCTGCGGTTAAAATATGGTACTTCCTTTTCCCGGGTTTTGCCATCGCCATCTTGCTTTCATTCAAATCAGATCCTGTTTTTGTGGGCATCGCATATGACGCGGGAGGGGTTGCATCCGGCCCAATGACTGCCACTTTTGTTCTGGCTTTCGCCCAGGGCGCGGCCACTGTTATAGACACGGCAAACGTATTGGTGGATGGGTTTGGCGTTATCGCCATGGTCGCTATGTCCCCCGTACTTTCCCTTATGATCCTGGGAACGGCTTTTCGCCACAAAAAAGTGGAGTATCCCGCCGCTTCAACCGTGCTTACACCTGCCTTGGCCGGTGCGGAACAGACAAGTTTGCATCACGACTGTATGCTTGTGCTCGTAAACCGCGGCTTTGCCAATAAAGCGGTAGAGCTTGCCCGACAATCAGGCGCCACAGGGGCTACGATTATTCACGGACGCGGCACCGACGAGCGGGGAAAAGTGATGCTCCCTGTTCTCAAAGTGGAACTGCAACCCGAAAAAGAGATTATTTTGCTTATAACCAACGCGGACATAAGCGATAGAATAGCAGATAGCTTACTGGACAACACACAACTTAGTCAGGACGGCAATATCTCGGTGTACATTTCGCCGACTGACGCTATGATTAAGACTTGATGGGGGCTCAAGAGGGTGAGGTACAATCCACAGGAACACAACAAACGCCGCCTTTTCCGTCCCACTTTCTATCGCCTTCTCACGCGGTTTCTTGCCGCTACAGCCATAGCCTTGCTGTGGAACAGGTTTGTAGTTGTCAACAGCATAACCACTCCCATTGGCATGGGACACGTTTTTTGCGCGCTGGGGTTTCTATTTCTCGGATTTGCGTGGTTCAATTATTTGAGTTTGGATGGGGTCCGGTTACCAAAAATGCCGACATTACCTCAAGGCAGGCACAAAAAGGCCGCCAACGCTTTTAGAGACATGTCAGACCACATTGATAGCCCCCACACCGTGGCCGACGAACAGTTGACAGAACGAGATAAAACCATATGTAACCTGGTAGCCAACGTGGTGTGCGGCGGCACCCTGCTTCTCATCATGTTCTTTTGACGACATTCTAAAAACCGGCCTGATATCCCGCTATTTGGTCTTTTGTGCCTCGAACGAAATGCCCCGGGTATATTTCTTCCCACAAATGCTCCTCTTCCGGGCGCTCGTGCTTTGAAGGATCGTAAACAACCAGTGTTTTTTCGCGTTCCAATTCCGGGTCAGGATAGGGAACTGCCGATAAAAGCGCTTGCGTATACGGATGAATCGGCCTGCTGAAAAGCTCCTCGGTTTCCGCGAGTTCCACGATATGCCCCGCGTGAATCACAGCGATGCGATCTGAAATAAAACGAACAACAGACAGATCGTGGGAAATGAACATATACGTTAATCCGCGTTTCTGTTTGAGCTCGTTGAGCAAATTCAGCACTTGGGCCCGGATAGACACATCCAAGGCAGAAATAGGCTCATCGGCCACTATAAACTGAGGCTCCATTATAAGGGCCCTCGCAATACCAATGCGTTGCCTCTGCCCTCCAGAAAATTCGTGGGGGAAACGTGAAGCAAATTCGGGAAGCAGACCCACTTCCCTGAGGGCTTGCTGCACTTTTCTCTGCCTATCTTTTGCGTCGGCGTGCATCTTATGGTTAAGAAGCCCTTCTCCCACGATGTAGTCGACTTTGGCGCGTTCATTCAGTGAATCCATGGGGTCCTGGAATATCATCTGACAGTTACGTATAACTTCGAGATCCAATTCTTTGGGAATCTTGCCATCGATTCTTTTGCCCTTAAAAAGCACCTCTCCCGAGGACACCGGGTTTATACGGAGAAGTGCCCGGCCAATGGTGGTTTTGCCGGAACCGCTCTCCCCTACTAAAGCAAAAGTCTCGCCCTTATATATCTCAAAGTTAACCCGATCGACAGCCACGAAGGCCTTTCGGCCCTGTCCGAAAGTTACTTGGAGATCCTTGGCTTCAACAATAACCTCGCGGCGGACATTGTTATTGGGTTCCGCGGGCACGACACCATTTTGCGCGCTCGCCCGCTGCACCAACCGTCTTACGGATTCAGGTTTTTGGATCTCGGGCGCCCTGGGGTCGAGATACCAAGTCTTGGCTTTGTGGGTATTAGAAATCTGGAAAAACGGCGGTTCCTCAACAAAATCAATGGCCAATGCTTTCTTGTTTCTCGGCGCAAACGCGTCACCCGAAATCTTCATGAACAAGTTCGGCGGAGTGCCGTCAATTGCGGGAAGCTTCTCCCCTTTTATCCCAAGCTGGGGTAGGGCCCCCAAGAGCGCCCAGGTATATGGGTGCCATGCGTCGTAGAACACATCCTGGGCAGTGCCAATTTCTATGATCTGGCCTGCGTACATAACAGCAACCCTATCCGCAACGTTAGCTACTACGCCCAAGTCGTGGGTTATATAGATTATGGTCATGTTAAACTCGCTTTGCAATCTTCTGATCAAATCCAGGATTTGAGCCTGGATTGTCACATCTAAAGCGGTGGTAGGTTCGTCGCAAATAAGAATCCTGGGCCTGCAGGCAACTGCCATAGCTATAACCACGCGCTGGCGCATACCTCCGGAAAATTCGTGGGGATACTGACTATATCTTGTTAGAGCGTCCGGGATGCCCACCGTTTCCAGCATGCGCATGGCTTCCTCCCTGGCTTGGTTACCGCGCAAGCCTTGGTGAAGCTCTATAGCCTCACGAATCTGGCTCCCCACACTTTTTAAGGGGTTCAAAGACGTCAACGGATCTTGCATCACCATGGCGATTTTTTTGCCTCTTATGGTGAGCCACTGCTTTTCAGTGGAAAACTTGGTAAGATCTTTGCCCTCAAACATTATGGAACCGTTGGTAATGCTTCCGTTGTTGTCCAGCATGCCCACAAAACATTTGGTGAAAACCGATTTACCGCAGCCGGATTCACCCACAATAGCCAAGGTCTCCTGAGGATAAACATCCAACGATGCTTTCCGAATAGCCGTCAGTTTCTGCCCCCGCAAGGTGAATTGAACTTCTACATCCCTGGCGGAAAGAATGGGTTCTTTGTTTTCCACCGCTCCCCGCCTCCTAAACGTGGTTTCTTGGGTCACAGGCATCCGCAAAGGTATTGCCTACCAAGTAAAAGGTTACTGTGATTAGCGACACAATTGCCGCCGGGAAAAACAGCAAATAAGGAAAGTCCAAGAAATAAGTACGGGCGTTCCGCAGCAAAATCCCCAAAGAAGGCGTGTCAACTCCCAGGCCTAACCCCAAATATGAAAGGGTTGTCTCTAGCCCGATTGCGTTGGGGATGCTCAAGGCAAGGTTCAGAATGATTACGCTGGTAAGGTAGGGTAAAATGTTTCGAAATAGAATTCTTTTCATGGGTGTGCCCAAACATCTGGAAGCCAGATTATATTCCCTATCCCTGTAGATGAACACCAGGTTGCGCATATGCCGTGCCACCCCCATCCATCCGAACAATATCAGGGTGGTCGTAAGGATAACGAAGCTTTGACCTATCATCAGCGCGACCAACGTCATGTAAACGATGGTTGGGACATTTACCAGGACGCTGTAAAACTCGGTGAAGAAACGATCCAGTTTACGGACGTAACCCCAAACCAACCCAATGGTCACGCCGAGAACTATTTCACCTGTGGCTACCAGAATAGATAATTTGATAGAAGTTTGAGTTGCGTACCACACTTGGCACCAGTAATCACTGCCAAGGTTGTCCGTACCAAACCAATATTCGGAATTAGGTTTTGTGAAAATTTTTTCTTTGTCAGGCCGTATCTGAGCATAATCATAATGACCAATGGGCCCGGCAATGAATGTGAATAGAAATAATGTAATGAATATGCAGCTCATAACAACAGTGGTTTTCTTCTTTAAGAAATTCTGCCACACAGACCGCCAATAAGAGTACTCGGAATAAGCGACTTCTTCGGCAATTTCCGGCTTGTATTCGACAAACGAAAACAATTGTTTTTCTTCATCACTACCTGCTCCTGGTGCCTTGGAAACAGCGTCTGGCAAGCTCCCACTGGTCATCGCGTACTCTCCTTGCCGGTTAGTCTAATTCGAGGGTCCAAAAGAGTCATGAATATGTCGCCAAAAAATAACCCTATGATGCCCATGGACGCATACATCATCACCAGCACCTGAACCACGTTCAAATCGTACCTATGTATAGCGTCAGTCAAAAGCGGTCCAAGCCCGGGCACAGAAAAAAACCGCTCTGCCAAAAGAGAACCGCCGGTGACCAACAATATAGATTGGGGAAGGTACTGTGCCAAGGGTACGAAGGCGTTTTTGAAAACGTGCTTGTACATAACTTGTCTGGTAGATAGACCCTTAATCTTTGCCAGTTTTATATAATCTTTGTTCAACTCGTCCACCATATACCGCCTGGTCCATATCATGTAACCGGCAATATTGCCCAAGCTCAAACAAGCGATGGGCAACACGCTAGATCGCGCAACATCCCGGGTTGAATACATGGAAGGGTAATGAAGCACACGCGCGCCAAAAACAAGTATAAGGGAGTACGACACTAACGCGGGTACCGCCCTTACAAAAACCGTGTACGCGGTGCCAACGTGTTCAAAGAATTTATCTTTTGACATTGTTTGAACGATCCCATACGACATCCCCACTACAATAGAAATAGCCAGCGAAATCCAACCCAGCCGCATGGATATGGCAAATTTGCCCCCAATTACTTTCGTCACAGGCACGCTGTTTTGTATTCTTCGGGATGTGCCCAAATCGAAACGGGCAAGTTGCTTATAAAAGCGCCCCAGTTGAGTCAAAGGCGAATCCAAAAGCCCCGCTGCCCTAAGCTGGTCATCCAAATCTTGTTTGCTCAGTTTCATAAGCTGCTCTTCGGTAAAATAATAGTCTGTGGGCAACATACGCAAAAGAAGAAACACTATGGTGACCACGATTAAAACGGTAATGCATGACTGCATAAGTCTTTTAATCGTGTATAGCAACATTTTGAATTCCCGCCTTTTTTGATTCCTGGATGTTTATATTTCGTCTGCCAAGGTTGTGGGTTTAGCCTGGCACAGCCCAAAAAATAGCGGGCTGTGCCAGATTTACCATTTACCGCAAAATGCTTCTACGACTTACGCGTTACTTAGTCTTGCCGGCCTCGTACGCGGCGGCAAACTCCTCATACTGTTCGTATGTGTAAAGCTCTTCGCTGGTTTCCCAGTTAACGTACCTAGCGCTTTGGTTTCCGTAAGCGCAATAAATCTTGCTGTAGTCGTTTACGCGCGTAAGCTGCCACGGAATGTTCAAATAAATAGGTATGCTAAGCCCGTGCTCCAGCATGTAAGCTTCGGCATCCGCAAATGCTTCAAAACGACGATCCTGATCGTCTGTTATAGCGTTGGCCACGTTTACAAGTCTTGTAAACTCCTTGAAAGTGGCCTTGCAGTCGGGATCGGTAACGTTGTTAGCTTTGGAATAGTACATGGTGTAGTAAGCGTTATCGTCGTCCACGATATCCTGGCCTAAGAAGTTGACGGGGTCACCAAAGTCAGCGCCCCAGCCGCTTATAAGCAAAGACCACAATTGGGGATCGCGCACTTCCTGCGCCAATGAGGAAATATATGTCTTGATATTGAACTTGATGTAATCCTCACCAAGGCATTGGGTAATAACGTCTCTCAAAACTTTGGCCGAATCCAAAGACGTCTGGTTGTCTGCGGCGATGTAGTAATCGAGCTCTACTGGGAAAGTTACGCCCTTCGCGGCGAGCTCTTCCATAGCCTGTTCTTTGAGTCCCGCTGCCTTTTCCTCATCATACCTTACATACTTTTCGAGGCTTGGACGCATACCCAACCGGTCCATAACAAGGTCGGTATAGTCCCTACCATCTGAAGTAGTCACAAGGTTAGCGGCAGTATAAGTAAGGTTGGTGCACTTCAAGGGTGTAATCGCGTTTACCCTGGCCAAATAGTCTGTACAGTCAATTCCATAGTACAAGGTGAGGCGGAAAGCCTCGTTGGCGATTGCCTTGTTCCAGTTCTCATCCGGGCTGCCGTCTTTGTGTTTCTTATCAAATTGCATATGCACCTGATAGGAATACTTGGTCGGGCGAGCTTCAACGAGATTGTTGTGGAACTGGTGGTCTTCATCGCGGTGAATGGTCTGAATGTTAGACTCGGTGGGCACTATGCTGTGTATCTCTCCGGCTTGGAACATTTGGAAAGCTTTGTCGGACGACTCAACCATTTTGATGGTTACGCTGTTGAAAAGTTTGACTGATGTATCCCAATACAGGGGGTTCTTGGTCAACACTTTTTCGTTCCCCTGCACATAGGTGGTAATGGTGTATGGGCCATTATACCAAAGCGTCTCGTTAGTCACGCCTCTATAGCCATCTACACCCAATTCGGCCAAAAGCTCGCCGGATATAGGAGATAAACAGTTATAAACGGTTACAGTCTGGAAATAGGGGAACGCGTCAAGACACTCGAAAGTGACTGTATGGTCATCGGGTGCATCGGCTCCAACCATTTCTTTGAACACGGTGAGATCCAGGTCTTTTGCCTCGTCGCCCAACTCTTTGGTGTACTCATAGTATTCTTCCGCGCCCTTAAGCAGCTGTTTCGGCATGGAAGTGTTATTGGCGTCATTCTTAGCGTAGTTCAGGACCCATTCCAAACCCCACAGGAAGTCTTCGGCGACAACGTCTCCTACTTTTTCGCCGTTATAATCAACCCACGCGACACCTTCACGGAGGTTGAAGACCCAGGTCTTCCCGCCATCCGGGGTGTTCCAGTCCTTGGCTATGCCCGGAATGAGGCTGCCATATTCGTCGTTACTGGTAAGCCCGTCAAAACAGTTGCTCAAAACGTCAATCTCTTTCGCGTTTTGAGTGTACTGGAAAGTAAATGTCTCCATCTCTGAGGCTACGGCTTGCCAAGTAATATAATCGGTTATTTCGCCGGTTTTCTCCCCCGTATCAGGCCCTGGCGGCGGCGTTTTGGGCGTACAGCCCGACACTATGCCGGCCACCAAAAGCAAGGGAAGAAGAATCGCAAACGCCTTCCTAAACCTTCTCACAATGGTTCCTCCTTTTCTCTTCTTGAAAGCCAAACAAAGACGACATCTGCCTAAAACAACTTTATACGAGATGCCTCTTATCCCCACCCCCCGGCTTCGGCATTGAAAAACAGAACATATGACTTTTGCGAATCACGTTAGTGCTGTTGAACCAATGTATTCTGCCTCAAGATCACAAATCCTGCCTGCCTGCAAATTACGCCCCAAATAATCTCAATCCATGCTTTTGGACTTACCCGTTTTCTCCGGTATATGGAGCCGGACGGCCGCCGACTTGTGGCGCCGCCCCATCCCGCACATACACCATTTGACCGCCCAAATAAGTGGCATCCACCTTGCATTTCAAGAGCTCTTCCGGGGGACTATCCAAAATATCCCTGTCCAACACCGTCAAATCAGCCAACTTGCCGGTTTCCAAAACACCGCACTCATCATCCCTATACGCAAGATATGCGCCGCCACGGCAATACAAGTCGACGGCTTCGCGTACTGTAAGTGCCTCTTCTATTCCAAAATAAAGGCCTTTAACGGTTTTTCTGGCACAGGCGCCGTATAGCCCTACGAATGGATCATAAGGACCGGATGAAACGTCAGAATTGATGGCCACTTTGATACCCCTGCGAAGATAAGTACGGAGGGGTTTAAAACCGTGCAGTTTGTGGCCCTCTATGACAGACGGGTAGATATCGCCTTCAACGTATATGAAATCGGGCTGAACAGACACTGCAATGTCGTTTTCTGCCATAGCCCGAAGCGCGTACTCTGTAGGAAAATAGCCATGGATTATGTTGTGACGTTGGTGCGGCAGGGGCGCCTTTTTTGCGCAAGCGTCTACTAAGTGGGATACCGCCAAGTCTTGGGCAAGATCGCCGCAACAGTGAATACCTATCCCCCACCCGGCATCGTTAGCTTCCTGTATGTAGTTTCCCAGCTTGTTCAGGTCAAGCCTTGCCGGGACTGTGGACCTTGTGAAATCTTTGAACGGTTGGTGCATCATTGCGGTTTTGCTGCCCAGGCCACCGTCAATAGCCATTTTCAGGTTTCCAACACGAAACATTTGGTCGCCCAAGCCCGGCTGTAGCCCCGCCTCCACTGCAGGCAAAACAGCGTAATCCCCGGAGATAACAGATATACCGTGCCAAGCGGGCATCGCCGTAACCCGCAAAGGCAACTCTTTTTTCGCCCAAAGGCAGCTGTAGGCGTGCATCAGTTCAAAATTCACGCCCGGATCCAATACCGAGGTTATGCCGTATTTCAAATACTCGATCATGGCAAGTTTGAGCATACTTTCGGTGTCATATTGTGACTCTTCCTTTTGAGCGAGCCTTCGAACTAGCCCCTGAGCGCCCTCCCGCAATATGCCCGTTGGTTCGCCATACTGGTCAAAATCAACTCTGCCTTGCGGGGGTACAAACCCTTTTCCTATTCCTGCTAGTTTCAGCGCCATTGAATTGACACACACCGAAGCAAACAGTCTGCTCAACATGACAGGATTTTTTGGCGCTGCCTCGTCAAGATCTTGCTTTACGGGCATGCGTCCCTCCTGGAATTGGCTTTCGATCCAACCCGCACCTACGATCCATTGCCCGGGCCCTACTTGCGCTGCCTTTTTGGAGACCGCTTCCTTCAATTCATCAATGCTTGTCATGCCGAAGCAGTTCACCCCCGAAAGGATAGTTGCTCCCGACAGGACATGGTTATGGGAATCCACGAAACCCGGGATAACCCTACGTCCGCCCAAATCGATAAAAATTGTATCAGGCCGAGACATAGCTGTGATTTTTGCGTTTGTGCCCAAAGCGCGAACATGCTGGCCCTCTATAAACAGTGCCTCACAATCGGCCGCACCACCCCCAGGATAAATTTTTGCATTTAGCAACACGCTTGTTGTATTGACCACGGCGGACCCCCCAAAAAAGATCGCGTATTAAACGAATTGATATGTTAGAAGCTAGGCGATTTACAACTTCTTGGCAGTAGGTTTGAATTCCTTCGATGATCTTCATGTTTATATCCACATTGCCCGGGAAGGCATTGTGGAATGAAGTCCGCGCAAGATATGAAATACTGCCAACACATAGCACAAACCCCTGGCCCGAGACGCCCTTATTTGAGCGTTCCGGGGCAGGGGTTGTCTTCTCGCTACTTTTCCCTAGAAGCTCCGGACCACTTCGTCCACAAGTTCTCCCACATACGATACGGCCTGATGAAGCGCGTCAGGCGTATACATATCGACTCCCGCCATCTTAGCCAACTCCAAAGGCGGCTTGGTAGAACCCGCTTTTAGAACCTCAATCCAGCGTTTTACGGCCGGAGTGCCTTGTTCCAATATGGCTTTGGCAACCGCGGTTCCCACGGTAAGTCCCGCCGAATACGAATAGGAGTAAAGCCCCATGTAGTAGTGCTGCTGGCGCATCCAAGTGAGCCTGGCTCCTTCGTCTATCTCTACTTCCCCGCCCCAGAACTCCTCCAAGATTTCGCCCTGCACTTTGTTCAGCACAGAAGCGGTAATAGGCTGCCCGGCCTCTGCCATGGCCCACGTTCGCCGCTGCAGCTCGCCCTCTATCAAGTGCCGCACAAAGTTATGGTGATATGTGGTCAAAAACTGCATGATTATCCATCGGCGCATTCGTTGGTCTGTGGTTTTCGACAAAATATTGTTACCGACCAGAAGCTCATTAATGGTTGAAGGCGCCTCTACAAAGAAAGCCCCCGACAGCGCGTTTGAAGGGCGCTGATAACGCTGAGACAAAACACCGTGCCCCGCGTGCCCCAGCTCGTGGCTTAGAAGCAGGACACTTCTCATGGTGTCTGCCCAAGTGCAAAACACGTAGGGATGCACTCCCGGAACAGGGTTACAGAAAGCACCGCTGTCTTTTCCTATGTTTTCGGCCAAGTCTATCCACCGATTCTTGAGCCCCTCGTCTATAAACTCGGTGTATTCAGGGCCTAAGACTGAGATTCCTTCCAAGATTATCTTGGCGCCTTCTTCAAAGGTAGTTTTGGGTCCATAATCCGGGTCAAGGGGCGCCTCGATGTCGCAGTATAAAAGCTTATCCAAACCCAATACCCTTTTCCGAAGCTGAGCATATTTGCGCATGTGGGGCGCCAGTTCTTTCAAAATAACATCGTGTACGTTGTTGTACACTTCCAAAGGCACTTCTTGGTTATGCAGGATCATGTGCGTCGCTGAGGGGAACCCCCTCAGTTTCGCCTCGATTACTTGGCGTTTAACGTCGGTGCCCCAGGTTGCGCCGTAAGTGTTCTGGTACGCTCCTAACCCTTTGGTAAACGAACGAAAAGCGTTTCGGCGCAGCACGGTATCGCCCGAACGCTCATACGAGTCTTCGTATAAAGGGAAAGACATGGGCAAGGTGTTACCTTCACTATCTTCTATAGGATCAAATTTCAAATCTGAAGTTCTTGAGCGCCCGTAAATCATGGAAGGCGCGGCTAGAACTTCCCTAAAAGATGCCAAAACCTTTTCCGTTTCGGGGCTGAGCTGGTATGGTTTATTCCTAATCAAAGCTTCTACTGTCCGCCCGAAGGATTTCAAGCCCGGTTCATCCAAAAGATAACGTTCTAAGGTTCCTTGGGGAAGAGCCAAGGCTTCCGAGTTTATAAAAGAGAGCTCTGCACCCATAGCCGCCCCCAGCGAACCGGCGCGGCCTACATTTGCTTGGTTTTTGGGATCGGTACCGTCGGTAGAAAGCTTCATGGAAACATAAGACATAACCCTGTGAAACCTTGTCTGTATGGCTTCAGCCGCCACAAGGCATTCCAGGAATAGTTTAGCGCCTTGACCGAGCTTTCCTTTGTACTTGGTAACCGACTCCAAATCCCCGGGGATTGCGGCCAGTTCTTCTTCCCACTGCGTTTCATCGGCGAAAATATGATCCAAATTCCAAGTTCTGTCCACGGGAACCTGTGATCGTGTCAAACGTTCTTGCACGCGTGTGACCTCCTAACAGACATAATTGTAGCCTTCAGGAATATTTCGTATACGGTTTGGAAATTCCTCCACAAAAGACTGCGGCAGGTAGTTGACATTGCTTCAAAACCCGATACAATTAGATATGGGTATAGACCCATAACCCGCTGCGCATACTAAATGACGACATCGGTGTGTCAAAGTTTTCTTAGCATGCCAGAACCGGTTTATGGGTATGAAACCATGGAACGCGATGTAAAGGAAGGGAGGATTATGAATGCCACTTAGAGACGGATCAGGCCCCTACGGAGAAGGGCCGCTCACGGGAAGGGGAATGGGCTATTGCGCCCCACGTGGATATGGTTCAAGGGGTCTTAGGAGCAGGCGGTTTGGCGGCGGTTACGGCGCCGGTATCGGACGCAGGGGACGGTACGGCCGGGGTTTAGGATACCGCGCGGGTTATGGATACGGCCCGGGGCCAGGCTATTGGTACCAAGAACCTGAAGACGAAGAGATAATACTGGAAGAGGAATCCAACTACCTAAAAGCGCAGTTGTCGGCCATTCAAGAACGCCTTGAAGAATTGTCGGATACCCTTGAAAAAGTTCAGGAAAAGAAGAACAAAAAAGGCGACGACCAAGAAAAGTAAGCTATGATAAGGTATGAGCACAGCAGTGGACGCCGCTGAACGCGAAATCAAGGTGGTTTTGCGGGCGGCTCCACTGGTTTTGTGAGGTGACGTTATGGTTAGGCCCACGAAGCCAAGATGGATTGAGTTTTACCCCAATGTCACATATTTTAAGCCGGCCGGGTCTCCCATGTCCGATCTGGAGGAAATCAGTTTGGGAGTTGACGAGTTTGAAGCCCTGCGGCTAAAAGATTCTGTGGGTTTGGAGCAAGAAGAATGTGCCGTAAGGATGAATCTGGCGCAAAGCACTTTTCAAAGGATACTGGCACAAGCCAGGTCGAAAGTGGCGTCGGCCTTGGTCCAAGGTAATGCCATCCGAATAGAAGGCGGCAATTACGTGGTTTCGCCAAGAGGTTTCGTGTGCCGGCACTGCCGTCACGAATGGGAAAGCCAAGATTCTGCGGCTGATGATTTGTCCCCAACCTGCCCTGTTTGTGGAAACCAAACCGTAGACGTATTTCGCAAAGTTCCTTTGGAGCCGCCCTACGGCCCTGCCCGAAGGGGCATGGGAGGCCAAGGGCGCCGCGGCCGCGGAGGGGGCGGCCGTCAAGGCGGCCCGCGACGAGGTTCTCCACCATAATCCGCTTTAGGAGATGAATGAATTGCCCAATGCACAATCCGGCAATAACGGCAATGAGAGTATACCCAAGCTTAAGCAGCCCCAAGACAGCAACATTGGCAAAGTAATAGCTATCATGAGCGGAAAAGGCGGAGTGGGCAAATCCTCAGTCTCCGCGCTTTTGGCATCCGAGTTCGTCAGAAAAGGCTACAAAGTAGGCCTAATGGATGCGGACATCACCGGACCCAGCATACCTAAGCTTTTCGGTGTAGAAAACTTGCCGGAAGCCATAGGCGATAAAATGATTCCTCAAACTAGCAAAACCGGTGTCAAGATTATGTCTTTGAATCTACTTCTAGACAACGAAGACGACCCCGTGATATGGCGCGGGCCTTTGGTGTCGGGCGTCGTAAAACAGTTCTGGAGTGATGTGATTTGGGGAGAGCTGGATTTTCTTTTTGTGGACCTCCCCCCGGGTACAGGCGATGTGCCCCTCACCGTGCTTCAATCTTTGCCACTTGACGGCGTTGTCATCGTATCCACCCCTCAGGAATTGGCCGAGATGGTAGTGAAGAAAGCAGTCAACATGGCCAAGATGATGAACGTACCCATTTTTGGGCTAGTGGAAAACATGGGATGGGTGCAATGTCCCAACTGCCAAGAGAGAATCGAACCTTTTGGCCCAAGTAGGGCACACCAAATAGCCGAATCCATGGGAATCAGCCTTCTTGGCGCTTTGCCCCTTGACCCAGAAATCAGTTCACTGGGAGATAAAGGTGAAATTGAGGAATATAAAACTGATTCCATAAAAACTGTAGCGGACGTGTTGATGTCGAAGTTGGAATCGTAGCGTAAGAAGGTGCGGAGATCTTGGAATCGCCATGCATCGCTGATCTTAAAGTTAGGGTCATTGAAACCGCAAAAAAAGCTGCCCGTGCGGGCCTAATTAGAGCCACATCGGGCAACATTTCAGCTCGTGACCAAAAAACCGGTCTCATAGTCATCACGCCTACCGGGGTTCCGTGTGAAACTCTGCATCCGGGACAATTGCCGGTTATAGATGTTGACGGCAAAGTTGTTTACAGTGCTAAAGACCATGAACCTTCATCGGAATCACCATTACATACCGCCGTATACCGCGCCAGGCCCGATGTTAACGGCTTAATTCATACTCATGCGGTTTACGCAACTGTTCTTTCAGCCTTGGTCCAAGAAATTCCCGTAATCACCGTACCCTTGGCTATATACGGGCCTGTTCCCGTTGTCCCTTTCAGTTTGCCCGGAAGCCCGAAACTTGGCAGCGATGCGGTGACATTTCTGGGTTCTTCAAAAATGGCACTGTTGCTGCAAAACCACGGCGCCCTTTGCTTGGGCCAAACAGTGGAAGAAGCGCTGACGTGCGCTATTTATCTAGAAGAAGGGGCGCAAATTGCGTATTTGGCAAAACTTGCGGGTGATTATTCCACTATCCCTAATGCCGAAGCCGAAATTATAAGGACCGGCGCGTACGGGCACAAGAATAAACCGTAGAAACACAATTATGCACTTCGTAGTAATATAAACAAACAAAAATGTTGGAGGGATATGGTTGATACGACTGGGCATAATTGGCCAATCAGGTAAAGTAGACGCCCAACTCGGGCAATTGGCAGAAGATGTGGGTAAAGAAATCGCCGCAAAAGGGGCCATTCTTCTTAGCGGAGGCACCGACGGAATCATGGAACGCGCCTCTAAGGGCGCGCAGGAAGGCGGGAGTATTGTAGTAGGGATCCTGCCCGGGGATACTTTGGATATGGGCAACCCATACATCGACATACCGATAAACACAGGTCTTTCTTTTGATTACAGAAGCCTCATACTTGTTCATTCGTCTGACGCGATTATTGTGATAGCCGGCGGAAATGGAACCTTGGGCGAGCTTTCTGCTGCCTATCTAAACAATAAACCTATCGTTGTGATGGAGCCTTCCGGGGGTTTGGCCGCTAGAATTCGGCCCTTCGCGTTCGAGGGTATGTTTTTGGATGAGCGTCGGACAGTGAAAATTGATTACGCTTCCACCCCTAAAGAGGCTGTGGAGCTTGCTCTAAAAAGGGCGAACCGATAGCCCCACCCCGCCTTTTGCCGCCACGCCCAAAAAGGAACCCGCAAGACATTCGACGAATTGAACGGAACAGGAAACGCAAGGGAGTGGCAGGCATGGTTCTTATGGATCTTGGCAAATACCTGAAGTTTCTTACGCCTTATTCGGAATTAAGGGCGCAGGAAAACAGAACAGTCCAGATAAGTTTCGTAAAAGGAAACAACACAGCCAACCGAAAGGCTACGGTGGGAGGCGTATCGTCAAGAGCGTACGCCGGAGGCTCCTGGGGATTTGCGTCAAACCCCGAGCCCACTGATGAAGCCATAAAGTCAGTCATAACCGCGGCCGCAGAAAACGCATCCTTTTTGGATGCCAGGGAATCCAAAGGTAAAACCCCGTTAACCGGCGATGAGGTGTCATCTCGAAATAACCTTGGGACCAAAAAACCCCGGTTGTCCCAAAACCATCTCATGGATTTTACCAAAAACATCGACGACCACATAGCAAAAACCTATCATGGCTTGTCTAGTCGCACCGTGAGTCTAAGTTGTTTAGACATGGAAAAGGCCTTAATCACATCAGACGGCTCGTACTCCCATTCGCTCATACCCAGGTCTTTTGTGTCGATCTCTCTAAACACCGAAACACAAGGGCAGCCTGTGGATGTTTATCAATCCTATGGCGGGTTGGGTCATTTTGAGGACGCCATTATGGCCCCGGAAGAGCTGTTTGAGAGAATCGAGCAACAATATCGCCATTTGATGGAAAAGGCCCGAGGAGTTCACGCCAATGCCGGCGTTCACACCTGCGTTTTAGATGCGGAACTGGCGGGCATTTTGGCACATGAAGCCATAGGCCACACCACTGAGGCGGACCTGGTCATGGGAGATTCTGTGGCGGGTCCACTGTTGGGTAAAGAATGCGCCAGCCCCCTGGTTACCCTTTGTGATTACGCCAACACTTGTTTGGGCTCACCGTGCCCCGTCCCCGTTTACGTTGACGACGAGGGTGTAAAAGCTCAAGATGTCGTGGTTATTGAAGAAGGCGTGCTAAAATCTTTCATGCACAACAAAGAAACCGCAGCCCACTTTGGGGTAACGCCAAAAGGCAACGCCCGGGCATTCGCGTTTTCCGATGAACCCCTTATTCGTATGAGGAACACTGCCATTTTACCCGGCGAGCATAGCATTGAGGAAATGATCGCCTCGGTAGAAGACGGTTACTATCTGATAAAACCCGGCAACGGCCAGGCCGACTCCACAAGCGAGTTTATGTTCGGCATAACACTCGGCTACGAAATCAAAAACGGAAAACTTGGCAAAGCCATAAAGGACACTACCATTTCAGGAGTAGCCTTCGACGTCTTGAAAACAGTCACAATGGTTTCAAAAGATATGAAGTGGCTTTCCGCGGGGATGTGCGGCAAAAAGCAAGCAATTCCGGTGGGAATGGGCGGACCGGCCATTAAGTGCGTCGTTAGTATAGGGGGCAGATGATTATGAAAGATATGAAACATGTGGCCTTACAAGGGCTTCTGGCCCTGTTGGAAGCAGGCGCAGACAAGGCCCAGGTGAGTGTCAGTTTTACCGACAAGCACGAAATGAACGTAGACCAAGGAGAGCTGAGCCTTTTAAGAACCACTTTTGATACTTGGTGCGGGCTTACGGCCATAAAAGGCGGCAGAAAAGGAAGCACTGTTACCAACAAATCGGATACGGCTTCGCTTGAAAACGCGGCACGGGAGGCCGTAAATATTGCAGTCTCGTCACAGCCTGACCCGGCAAACGACATTTCAGAGTATCAGCCCCCGGAGACATTTACTGTCGGCAGCGAATCTCCCGACCTTACCAAAATGCATTTTCGGTTGAAGGAGCTTCTGGGAGAAACATCAACTAAATATCCAAAGGCAGTCTTGCGCCAAGTAGTATTAGATTTTGGTCATACAACAGGGTACTTCCTTAACTCCAACGGTGTGGATTTTACCACGCGTTCCGGCGCATATAACTGCATGGCAGTGTTCTCCTCCAAAGAGGGCGAGCAGGTTTCATCTTTCAACTATACGGGGTTTTCCACCAGGGACCTTGACAGAAACCTGATGGAATATGGTTCTCTTGACACATTGTTGGAGCAGTCGAGTGAGCAGATATACACAAATCCATTCCAGGGAAAATTCGTGGGCCATGTGATTATCACGCCACTGTGTTCTGACTTGATGCTCGGGTTTTTGTTGGACTCCCTGGGTGATCGCTCAGTGATTTCCGAGACAAGCCTGTACAAAGACAAAGTAGGCCAAGCCATAGCAAGCCCGCTTCTAACTCTCCGTTCCATGCCCGTCTCCCCCGAGATTTCAGCCGGATATTTCGTAACCCCCGACGGCTACGCCGCTCAAAACAGCACCATAGTCGAAAAAGGCGAATTAAAAGGGCTGCTCTTGGGCCTCTACGGGTCCAAAAAAACAGGCAGGCCCAAAGCGGTTAACGCAGGAGGCGCAATTGTTGTAGAACCCGGAGAAACCGATTATCGGGAGATGGTCCGCTCTGTTAAAAAAGGACTTCTGGTGACCAGGTTTTCCGGGGGAATGCCCAGCGACAGCGGGGATTTCTCGGGGGTTGCCAAAAACAGCTACCTTATTCAAGATGGAGAGATAAAACATCCCGTAAGTGAGGCCATGATATCCGGGAATTTGGCCGAAATGCTGCGTAATATAACTTCCGTATCTAAAGAGCGCGTGAATTTCGGCATGGCAGTTTTGCCTTGGATTTCGGTTCCAGGCATTACAATTTCCGGGAAATAGCTTCCCATCATGGGTACGCTAAGGATAATATCGAATACCGCAGATACATACAGTTCTGCGGTATTCGATACGTTTTAGGCTACTTGTTGCTGCCGCTTATCTCTTTCCCTGAATTCTCAATGTAGTCCCGTGTAGACTTTTTGATACTCTCGGGAATATCTTTACCGAAGGGGAATTGCCCCGCGTTCGCGATCCTACTGGTGAACGATAGCACCAAATCCCCGAGCATTGCCAAATGCTCCCCGTCTATATGTTCGATGGTGTCCCCAGGCGAGTGGATATAGGTGCTGCCCCCACCTGATCTCATGAAGGTCACCGAAGGCACGCCTTTGTGCCCCAAAGGGATGCAGTCGCCCGAGTATATTGATTGGCGTGGGGTTAGGCCGACGCCAAATTCCTTACCCATGATCTCAAGGTAGTTGAGCAGCTTATCAGAACCCATAACTGAAGCACCGTTTTGGCCTACAATCCCTCCTGCCACATCAACGTTAACCATAAACAAGTGGCGATCCAATTGATCTTTGTACCTTTCGATATACGCCCAAGAGCCCTTGAGCCCAAACTCCTCGCTGCCAAACCATACAAAACGAAGGGTTCTTTTGGCAGGCCGCTGGCTGAAATACCTGGCCATTTCCATAATGGTGACTGAGCCCGCCCCATTATCATGGGCGCCTTGATTCTTTATGACGCTGTCGAAATGGGCGCCAACAAGGATAATGTCCTCCGGGTCTTCCGTTCCCGGAATATCTACCACTACGTTTCTGGAATTTGCCTTAAACTCGTCTTGGGACAAAAACATACGCACCTTTGTCGCTTTGCGTGTTAACATTTCTAAGGCATCTTCGTATTCTACATAAGCCGTGGGAAGCTTGCCGAACCTTTCAAACTGGAAAGAATTCGTCGCAATGTTGATCAGCTGCCTACCTGCCCCTCCTATAATGAGCCTTCCCACTACCCCTTTTTTCTTGGCCCTTTCGTACCCTTTGGCGCCGCCGTTACCTGTGGCCAATGTAATGGCGCCGTCTATACCGTGAAGGAATTCGGGTTGCCCTGTTTCCACATATTTTAGGGTGGCTTCTATGCCGTCTTTTGGCGTCGAGCCCGAAAGCCCTACAGCAGACGCCACATATTCGGCCCTGTACGGCTCCAGCACTTGAACCTTGGCTTCAGCGTTATCATAAGTCCACATTTCGAATTCTTGGATCTCCGGTTTCAGGCCCATGCTTTCGAGTTCTTGGCTTATTATTTGTGCCGCCTTTTCCTCCTCCGGCGACCCGCCAAGGCGAGTAAAAGCGATCTTTCTCAGAAAATCCATAGCTTTTTTAGGATCCATGGCTAGTCTAGGCAAGGCAATAACCCCTTTTCGGTTCTTTAGTTCGCAAATTTCATGCCCAAAAACAGTTCCCTGCGAGCATTTGGGGTTCCTCCTTATGGGAAGAAACTAATATAATAACCACTATGGATGTTTTGCGTGGATCAAATCGGGGAGGCATTAATTTGATTAAAATCTACAGCGGAAAAACTAAGGATGTTTTCTTGCGGGATGACGGCCTAGTTTTACTCAAGTTCAAGAACACGGTAACAGGAACAGGAACGGTTGTAGATTCGGGCGCCAACACCGTTATCGGCGAGGTCAGCGGTAAAGGCAATGCTTCTTTGCGCCTTACTGTTCATTTCTTCAATCTCCTTTCCAAAGCCGGATTGCCTACCCACTTTGTAAAAGAAGGACCTGAGCCCAACACCTTGTTGGTGAAGCGTGCGGATTCTTTCGATCTGGAAGTTATCTGTAGGGAAAAAGCTTGGGGGAGTTTTGTGCGTCGTTTTGGCAAGTACATATCCCAAGGGGCCGCTCTGCCCTCTCTAGTTGAATTTACGATAAAAGATGACGAAAGAGGCGACCCGCCCATAAGCCAAGAGGCCCTAGTAGCGCTTAGGATAGCAAGTCAGGATGAAATCGACTACATGAAGAACGCGGCTCGTAAGGCCACCGAGATACTGAAACACCATTTGGCGGAAAAAGATTTGGAACTCGTTGATATTAAATATGAATTCGGCAAAGTGGATGGCCAAGTGATGATAATAGATGAAGTGTCAGGCGACAGCATGCGTGTAGTAAAAGACGGCACGGTACTGCTTCAAACTCAACTGGCTCAAGAAGTGCTTGGCCGGTAACTGAGCGGACTTAGTCTGTCTTGGACAACTCCGGCAATTGGTAGATGACTATCTGTCTTTCCCCAACCTTATCGGGGTTTAGTTCCGGATTCTGATAAGCTTCAGGATCGCCTGTAATGGTTATGACGCTCTCGTTGCCATCCGATACAAACCGCCTTTCGGGGTAACGTTCAAAGTAACCAAGCCACTTGTCGAGCTCTTCCTGTGAACCGCGAATCCTGGGGATGGCCATGGGGTTAAGATTCGTGGAAAAAGGTGACGCCGCGGGTTCCGCCCCCACTAGCAATACTCCCAAATTGACGTACTGTTGCCCCTCCCACTCACCAAAACCCAAGTTTTCCTTGGACTTGGGATAACCTCCGTAAGGTAAGGCCAAGGTTTTGGTGTCGTAATTGCACAGTTTTCTAACCTCATTTGCCAAACTACCGATTTCTTTTGCAACAACATCGGGGGACGCGCCGTCAAAGTTTTTGTGGTTGTATGTATGGTTACCTATTTCCATTCCGTTTTCCAAAAGGAAACCCAAGTTTTGTTTGACCCGGGCTGAATCTCTAAAAGGAGCGGGAAAGTTTATGTAGAACGTCGCCGCGTGACCAAATTCGGGGTGCCTTTGGGAAAACTCCAAAAGCATACCGACGGCGCAATCCGGATCCGCAACTACGACTCCGTCTTGGTCTGTGGTCTTTAGTTGTCCTGAAGTTGAGTCGTCGAAAGTCAGAATCAGGGGCGACCGGCCTGCGGGAACACTTATGTCCCCTTCCAAG